>DASPQI010000233.1:0-4072 GCA_035625045.1 Syntrophales bacterium
AACTTCTCTTAATTTAATTAAGAAGTAAAAAAATTTACAGAAGCAATTTGCGTATCCTAAGTTGATGGCATTATAGTCAAATATATAAATAACTTGACTGGCCGAAAAGGGGGAATGGAAATGGAGACGACAAGACTTTCTAACGGAATTCAGGAAACGAAAGCGTATCTATCTATCATTGAATTATTAAAACCAGTCCCAAGAAATGTTCTTGACGAACTTTTAACCCGTATTAGAGAACTCGGTGATTGCCAGTGCCTGGAATGCTCTGATTTCAAAGATAAGAGCAATGATCACCGTACCGTCTTAGCTACATTCACTTCCTATGCTAATGAACTCGACCAGCAAACAGTTATTAAATTAATGGGCCTGGCGCGAAAGCGTTTAGAACTGGTACGCAAACGAAGAGAAGCGGATTAATTAGTTCGTCCTGAAAAATGCGGTCTGTAAGCCGCGTAAATACTGAAAGTGCTCTTTGAAAACTGAATAAATTTGTGTAATTTGGCTTGTTTCCGACACCTCTTTGTGGTATAAACCATTGATATGAAAGTAGAAATTCCAGAAAGGCAATTGCTTATGTTTGAGACTCTTTATTCGGATGTCCTGGATCCGGAGCATGAACTTTCTAAAGCGGCTCATTTGATCAACTGGGACGGTCTTCATGAAGCGCTGTCTGTTCACTATAGTCCTTTGGGGCGTCATGGCAAGCCCATCCGCCTGATGGTAGGCATTCATATTCTCAAGCACCGGTATAACTGTTCGGATGAGCGTGCGGTGGAGATGCTTCATGAGAATGCATACTGGCAATGTTTCTGCGGGTTCACAACATTCCAGAAGGGACAGATTATGGATGCCACTTCTCTGGTAAAGTTTCGGAACCGCATCGGCACGGAGGGGATGAAACAGATAGAAGCGGTTCTTTTCAAGGCCTGGTCGGATATGGGACTTGTGAAGGCGAAGCGGGTAGCGGTGGATACGACCTCTCAGCCCAAAAATATTTCCTATCCCACAGATGTTGATCTTCTTCATCGGATTCGAGAGAAGATCGTGAGAACGATCAAGCGGGTCCGCGAGGAGGTGACCCTTCGGAAGCCATTTCGTTCCTTCGGCAGAATCGGAAAAAGGATATTCGTCGGTATCAAGAGGTTCTCCTGGAGAAACCCGGAAGCGAGGAAAGAAGCGATCAAAACGCTCACGGCGGTAACGAGGAAAGTAGTTGATCAAGCCTTCCAGGTGGTCAATATCCTTTACAGCCGGGGCTTCAAGGAAGCAGGGCGTCAACTGAATCGTATAGTTTCCCTTGGAAAGAAGATTGTTGCTCAGACGGAAGATGTTCTTTCCGGCAAGTCTCCTGAGAAGCGAATCTATTCTCTTCATGAACTGGAAGTGGCGGCCATCAAGAAGGGCAAGAGTTTTCCCACCTGTGAGTTTGGCTCTCTTGTTGCCCTCTCCAAGAATGACGACGGCCTGATTCTTTCCCATGCAGAGTATCAAGAGAATGTTGCTGATGTGAAGACCATTGGTAAAATCATCACCGGCATCAAGGACAACATCGGACAATCCCCCCACGAGGTTACTGCCGACCGTGGCTTTGATCGGTCTCTCAAGAAACAGGAAAACTGCCGGAGGAGATGGGGAGTCAAACGCATCGCTATTCCCAAGAAAGGAAAGACGTCTCATCCAGACAGTAAGAGATCATGGTTTCAGAAAGCGCTGAAGCAGAGGATCAAGATCGAGCCAGTGATTGGTCATCTCAAAAACGATCATCGCATGGGCCGGTGCCGATACAAAGGGAAAATAGGTGATACAATAAATGTTGTGTGGGCAACCATCGCCTGGAACGCCAAGAAGATCGTCCATCTGCACAGACTGAAGGAAGAAAAGACAACCACAAGCAACTGAAACAGGCCGCTTAGGGAAAATCCTCCCGGGAAATCCTTCTGTCACACAAATTATATTCAGTTTTCAAAGATCGAAATAACAATGAACTTTAAAAAGTCCTATTTTTCAGGATGAACTAATTACAAGAAATATTGATTACATTATTGCCTAATCGAAAAATACATTTCAAGAGTAAAAGATTTTTACCAGTAGAACTTTTTTTGCATTGAAAAAAAATTAAACTGCACCTTTCCCTTCATACACGGTAAGTCTCTATTAAGCCCGCCCTGTAACCATAAGAAATATAAAATATTATATTAACGCGGCCACATCGGAAGGTAATATACATAAAAAGGGGACTACACACCTGTAAGCCCGTTAATAATGGTAAAAATCGAGACATCTGAAACCATCATCGGGCAATCCTTCGATCTATTCTGCAGGTATTTTAAATACTACTATATCCGGAGAAAAAACCTATGCCGCAAAGGAATAGCAGCACGGATCGGCAGAAGAAACAGACAATCTACAAGATCATAAAAAGAGATTCGGGTTACTCCCAGATACCTAACGAAATACTTAGAGATACCCGGACTACCTGGCGTGCCAAAGGAATTCTTGCAGCACTGCTATCCTTTCCCGATGACTGGGAGATACGGGAGGGGCATATCGTGACATTATCGACCGACGGCATAAAGTCATTGAAAGCGGGCATGAAAGAACTTATGAAGATGGGACACATAGAACGCCGGAAGATCAGGGACGCCCAGGGCAGGTTTTGTGGATGGGAAACGACTGTATACGAGCAACCCAGAATCACCGAGATGCCAAATACGGATGTCGGTTTTACGGACGTCGGTTTTACGGACGTCCGTAAAAGTCATACTACAAATACAGATAAGACAAATAAAGACGAAGATACGAATAACAATACAACAAAGGTGTCGTCATCTCCTGACCAGCATGTCGAAACAGAAGAGCCAACGAATGAAAAATATTTCCCCGCAATCATGGGAATAGATGCTGAAAAAATTGTAGATGCCGTTGTCGAGATCGAATATCGGGGCGTCGTTATCAAAAATAAGGAGGGGCTGAGGCGTTACCTGAAGAAACTGCTGGCAGAAGGCAGGCTAGAAAAACCGGACGGATGGGAAGATTACCGGAAGACTGAAGAGCTCGCTATAAATAGGGTTCAACTGGCGGAATACATATGTCAGAAGCAAGCGGCAGAAGAACTGCAGGCTAGACAGGATCTGGAAGAGTTTGAAAGACTTCCTGCCGAGGAGCAGGAAAAATACCTGTGTGAAGCACGAGTCAAAGCGGGGCATATTAACGTATCGGCTGCCATCCTAAGGATAATGGCTGCGCAAATGGCAGCCGGGCACTGATCATAAACTTTTCCTGAACGTCAAAGGCGATAGCCCACTCGCACTTTCGTCATCGGATATATAAAAAGACGAGAAGGTCACTTTCTCTCTCCGAACAGCAAAAGGCTGCTATGTGCAGAAATTCGATGCAAGGAAATGCAATGAACAATTTTCCTATTCAACGATAACAGTATATTCCGTGCTATTTATTAAAAGAGAATTCTATTGTTTAAAATGCAGCTATGTTCGAATTACCCAAATTGAAAAGATGATACCTCATATCTAATCCAGTATTTTCTTCCCCCCTTATAAAATTTCATGATACGGGGTGAACCTTATCTGTGTGTTCCCTATCTGATACTGTTCTTTAAAGCTTAAATTAACCACCCATGCCTCTTTGGGGCTATATCTGGCAATAAAACCTCTGAGAGAGCGGGAAAGGCGTTTGTCTTTAAGGTGCGTGCATTTGACTTCTACAGGAATAACATCATCGCCTTTGTTTATGATAAAATCAACTTCTGCCCTGTCCTTTGTCCGCCAGAAGTGGATTGTGCTGCCGTTATCCCGTGTCTTCTCGCAAAGCAGATTGTACACGAGATTTTGGAAAACAAATCCCATCTCGCTGAACATGGTATATCTGCCAAATTGTCGAACGGCAAAGTTTCTCATCCCGATGTCATAAAAATACATCACTGGCGCCTTGCTGATCTCTTTTCTGAGATTTCTGAAATAGGGCGTAAGCCTCTGTATGATAAACGTTTTCTCCGCGTAGGATATATAGTTCTTGACAGTCTGGATCGATATGCCCAATGTGGAAGACAACT
>DASPQI010000234.1:0-7662 GCA_035625045.1 Syntrophales bacterium
TATATCGTGAAGGGTCTAAACTTGTAACCGCCGGAGTGAACCCTATGTCCCTCAAGAGGGGTATAGATAAAGGCGTGCAGATTGTTGTGGATGAATTGAAAAAGATATCTAAGCCGATAAAAGACAAGAAAGAGATTACACAAATTGGAACAATTTCCGCCAATAATGACCGGACAATTGGTGAGATCATCTCCGAGTCAATGGAGAAGGTGGGCAAGGAAGGTGTAATTACTGTGGAAGAAGCAAAGTCTATTGAGACGACCCTGGAAATTGTCGAAGGCATGCAGTTTGATCGCGGCTATATTTCTCCTTATTTTGTTACGGACCCAGAGAAGATGGAGGTTCACCTGGAGGATCCGTATATTTTGCTCAACGAGAAAAAGATAAGCAGTATGAAAGACATGGTTCCCATTCTGGAACAGATAGCCAAAATGGGAAAGCCAATAGTGATTATCGCTGAGGATGTGGAAGGTGAGGCATTGGCAACCTTGGTCGTTAATAAGATTCGCGGTACCCTCAAATGTGCTGCAGTAAAGGCCCCCGGCTTTGGCGACAGAAAAAAAGCAATGCTTGAGGATATTGCCGTTTTGACGGGAGGAAAGGTTATTTCGGAGGATTTAGGCGTCAAATTGGAAAACGTTTCTTTAAAAGATTTAGGGACGTGCAAGCGCCTTACCATTGACAAAGATAATACGACCATTGTTGACGGCGGTGGCAAAAAATCCGACATCGAGGGCAGGGTTAAGCAGATTCGGGTTCAGATTGATGAAACCACCTCAACTTATGACAAGGAAAAATTGCAGGAACGGCTGGCTAAGCTGGTCGGTGGTGTTGCTGTGATAAAAGTAGGCGCGGCTACGGAATTTGAGATGAAAGAGAAGAAGGCTCGCGTCGAGGATGCACTGAATGCAACACGGGCAGCCGTGGAGGAGGGTATTGTACCGGGCGGGGGAGTTGCATATTTGCGGAGTTTGCCTGCTCTAGCAAAGGCCAAAATCGCCAATGATGAAGAGTACGGGTTGAACATTGTTAAACGGGCCATTGAAGAACCGACGAGGCAGATTGCCATCAATGCGGGGTTTGAAGGGTCGATTGTCGCGGAAAAGGTGAAAGCAGGCAAGGATGATTTTGGGTTCGATGCTGAAAATGGCAAGTATGTGAACATGACGAAAGAAGGCATTATTGACCCGACAAAAGTATCCCGTTTTGCCCTTCAAAACGCCGCCTCTGTGGCTTCGCTACTCCTTACTACGGAAGCCATGGTCGCTGAGAAGCCCAAGAAGAAAACGGCGCCGGCAATGCCGGGAGGAATGCCGCCGGACATGGGTGATTATGACTATTAAAAAATTAAGTTCAAGGATAAAGGTTACAAGTATTAGGTCAAGGACTTGAACCGATAATAAGTCCCCCATTCCCTTTTGCTAAAGATATACGAAAAGGTGGATGGGGGATTTTAATTTGTCAGGTCTTTCGCCGCCTGTATCATTCCTCCCAGAAGATCAGACATTTTGTCAAAATCCAGAGTATCGATAGAATCTCTTGCTGTATGATAGTTCGGATTTCGGTAAAAGGCTGTGTCTGTAATCATAATGGCGGGATATCCCATTTTCCAGAATGAGCGATGGTCAGAAAAGTCAACGCCGGGAATAAAACTGACCGTTGACAGGGTTTCAACTGGAATACTGGAACTTACTTTTAGAGAATTCTTAACCTTTCCCACGAGGTCCCTCGTACTCAAATTGCCGACGATAGCTATAAAATTGGGAGTTGATGGATATATCATATTCATCAGGGGGAGAGGGAAGGACTGACCGCCTTTCTTATCGGCATAATATCCTAACATTTCAAGGCAAATCATGGATTTGATATTTTCATTTCTGGCTTTAGCTTCCACTGCATAGACATAGCTCCCCATGTATTTAGATCTAAACACGGGAGGTTCTTCAATGACAAAAAAAATCAACTTCAACGTCCTTGCGGGTGAAAAATTTTTCGATATCCGGCAGATTTCAAGAAGTACGGCCACGGCGCTGGCGTTATCATCGGCACCGGGGGTGCCATATACGGTATCATAGTGAGCACCGATGATAACCGTTTCAGTAGAGCTTTTTGAACCCGTCACTGAAACGATTATATTACTATATTCTCTGCCATTGTAGATAAAGGTTTGAAGCGCCGGTTCACAGCCGAAATCTTTCAGGCTGGAAACGATGTAATCCTTTGTCGCTATTATTTTGTCATACTCATATATACTTCTTGAACCGATATGGACGCTTAAGTGTTCTACATGCTTATATAACTGGTGGTAAATATCTCCATAGCGAGTCGCAGATGGTCTGGATACAGATACAGAGGGAGTAAATCGTACTTTGAGCACAGAGTAGATTAGGAATACGGCAAGAAAAATAATGATAGAGAAAATATAAATAAACATTTTTTTCATCGTTAGGATAAATCGTTCTTTATGAACTTTTTTAATATTTTCATAAGCATTATATACTAAAAGATGAACAACAAAAAATTATTTTGATCTTTCCAGAATGATGATTCATGCACAGCTAAAAAGTCAAAAGACTTGTGTATGGTTTTCCTCTTGAAAAGTACCTTTTTTTAGGTTAAATAAACTTGATATTGGGCGGTTAACTCAGTGGGAGAGTGCTACCTTCACACGGTAGAAGTCACTGGTTCAAATCCAGTACCGCCTACCAATGATATTAATAGCTTAGCCATTTGCGGTTAAACTTTTTATTGATTAGTAAATTGTAATGAGTTCCTGAAAAATAGCATATTCCAGGTCTGCAAGCAGCTTTCCTTATTTATTCGTTTCATAAGGTCTGCTTAAGCTGTCAGTGCTACGGGGCCAATTCTGAGTTTGTCAGGTATAGAAAATCTTGTTCACAAACAGTGTCTTCTCTTTATTTAGTCTTGCTCCAATTAATCCATGATTTCCGTCTGCAGTCAGGCGTCTTAGGATCTTAATTGAACATGATTATAGAAATAGAATCAAACTATTATGAAGAAAATCGAAATCAGAACGGTAATTCGTCGATGGATTGAAAGTTATTCTTATGAAGATTGTTGAATCGGAAAAATCGGAATCTAAGGACAAGGATAATCAAGGCGCTCTTCAAGATTTATTGTTTGCCGTCCTTGATGCAATGCCTCACGCAGTCCTTGGTTTGAAGGATCGCCTGATTATATCTGCTAACCATGCAGTGGAAACTGTATTTGGCTGGAAGCCTGAGGAACTGGTTGGTCAAAGTACCAGGGTCTTATACAGAACTGATGAAGAATTTGAAGAAATAGCGAAACGTTTTTATCCCGCTCTTGAACAACGGAGGACATTCTTTGATGAGTTCCCCTGCCGTCACAAAGATGGACGGGATATTGTGTGTATGGTTGGAGCTTCGAGAGTGGGTGAGCTTCTCAAGGAAAGAATGATTGTAGCCACTTATGAAGACATAACCGCGCGTAAGCGTGCGGAGGAAGAGTTGCGGGAATATCGTGGGTATCTTGAAAAATTGGTGGATGTGCGAACGAATGATCTGAAAAAGGCCAATGAACTGCTTAAACACGAAATCATCGAACGTGAACAGGCGGAAGAGCTTTATAAAACACTGGCGGAAAAATCTATAACTGCCGTTTTTATTATTCAAGATAGAAAATTTCGCTTTATTAATACCACCGCTATTAGTTATGCCGGTTATACCCCTGAGGAGTTGATCGGCAAGGATTCCATGATCTTGGTACATCCTGAAGACAGGGAAGCGGTTAAGAAAAAAGCCAGTGAAATGCTGCGCGGGAAAGACACAACTCCCTATGAGTACAGAATTGTAAACAAACAGGGACAAGTCAGGTGGATAATGCAGACAATTACCTCTATTCAATATGAGGGAAAGAGAGCCATTCTTGGTAATGCCATGGATATATCGGACCGCAAACGTGCTGAGGAAGAACAGCACCGCCGTGAAAAACTTCAGAGTGTCCTCGAGATAGCAGGAACAGTTTGTCATGAAATGAATCAACCGATGCAGATAATAGCGGGATATTCCGAGTTGTTATTAATGAAGACTTCTGAAAATGACCCAATCTATAAAAAACTTAGTGCGATAACAGAGCAAATCCGCAGGATGAGTACTATTACGAGAAAATTAATGATGATTAAAGATTATAAGACTCAAGATTACATTGGCTTCAGCCGAATTATAGACATTCACGATGATTCTGACATAGATTCTGAAGGATCCGAAAAGAAACTTTAATAGGCGGTCGTAATGGTCATTGCACGGGAGAAAAAGATTTTGGTCGTGGACGATGAAACATCAATCCTGACCATGCTAAAAGAGATTTTTAGCTCGGAAGGCTATACGGTTAGAACTGCCGAAAGCGCCGAGGAAGCACTGAATATCCTTGATGGAGAGAGTATCAAGGTCATGTTTTTCGACCTCAGACTTCCCACCATGAGCGGCATCGATCTCTGCTGGAAAATTCGAGAAAAAGATCAAATCAGCATAATTTATGCTTTTACCGGATACAGCACTTATTATGGTCTTTTAGAGTGTCGTGCCGCCGGGTTTGATGATTTTTTTGTTAAACCTGTTGAAACTAAATTACTCTTGCAGGCAGCTCACGATGCGTTTGAAAAACTTGAAAGGTGGAAAGTTCGTTACTATGAACTTGTATAAAAGAGTCATCCTTCACTAAGCCACTGAGAATTTCAAAGTACCGCCCCTGCCAAGAATATCATGAAGATGTATATATCCCTTTAGACAGTTTTTTTTGTTCACAACAACAAGGGTGGTTATTTCTTCCTTTTGCATATATTCCATAGTCCTGGCAAGAGATGCGTTTTCCTCAATAGTCTTGGGTGATCTTATCATTACATCATCGATGGCCTTATCTTTGAAATCACGCCCCTTTCTTATCAGGCGTCGCAGATCACCGTCTGTCAGTATGCCGGTCAAGCAATTTTTATTGTCGGTAATGAGTACGAATCCCTTGTTTCCCCTGTCCAGTTCCTCGATTGCTTGCATAACAGACATTCCAGATTGAACTTTGGGTATCTGTGTACCTGTTATCATGACGTCTCTTACCTTGGCTCTCAAGCGCTGTCCCAGATTCCCCGCGGGATGAAATTTATAAAAATCCTTTTCGTTGAATTTTCTTTTCTCGATAAGGACGGCAGCCAGCGCGTCTCCCATGGCTAAAGAAGCAGTGGTGCTTGAAGTTGGGGCTAGACCGAAGGGACAGGCCTCTTTTTCCACACCTACATCGATCACAATATCACTTGCTTTTGCAAGTGTTGAGGACAGGTTGCCGGTAAAGGCGATAAGGGGTGCGCCAATCTCGCGGACGCTGCTTATTATCATGTTAAGCTCATCGGTTTCTCCACTGTTTGATATTGCCAGCATAACATCATCTTTTGTGACGATGCCTAAATCTCCATGCATACCCTCTATGGGATGGAGGAAAATGGCAGGCGTACCAGTGCTTGTAAGTGTGGCCACAATTTTCTTGCCGATCAATCCGGATTTGCCTATACCGGCCACGATGACTCTTCCTTTTGATTTGTAGATTACTTCAACGGCCTTCTCAAAGCTGTCATCCACTTTATCGATGAGATGCAAGATACTTTCCGCTTCAATTTTCAGGACTTCTTTTGCCCGCTTTATGGATTGACTTTTTTTCATTAATTGCTGCCTTCTCTATTCTTAAATTATTATATTGGATTGGCAAGCTATCAGAAATTAAAATTTATGACAAGAGCGGTTTTATCGTTTCATTAATATCAAAATCAAGCTGAGTGCTTGTCCGATGACCGGGAAAATTTAGATCTCGCCCAAAAAATAAATAACATGTGTTTCGTTGACACCTCAAGTGCTATTATTTATAATTAAAAAAGAAATATTATTGTCCCCTTCCGCACGTGGACGGGGCTTTAAAACTTTTTGGAGACATGCAGTATCGTGGCTATTCTTAAGGGCAAATGGCACTGGTTCATTGGTATCGGGTTTGGTTTACTGTTTCTGATTCTGCTTGCGTTTCGTCTCGATGTATTTAAGTGGGGACAATTCCATTTCTCTCAGGTGAAAGATGGGACAATTACCGATTCCTCCAGTTTTCAAGCATTGCGTGATAAAGAAGCTTGGATGAATATTTCTCAAAATGGGCGCAAAATCGGATATGCCCAAAGGATTTTTTCCAGCACCGAGAAGGGTTATCATTTTGTTGAATCCGTTTTCATGCAAGTCAATACGATGGGAGTTGTGCAAGCGATGACCTTCAAGACAGATGGGTATTTGAACACTGATATGACCTTGTCTTCTTTTGATTTTGACCTTCGTTCGAGCCTCTTCAGTTTTAAGGCTCATGGGGTTGTACAGAATAAGCAGGTTACTCTGTATACTGAAATGGCCGGTTCCGAGAAGAAAACGGTCATTGCCCTTAAAGACATGCCGCATCTGGCAAACGGTATTCTTGAGTCTGCCCAGATTGCAGGGATGAAATTGGGTGAAAGCAGAAGTTTCCATGTCTTTGATCCGGCAACCATGGGACAGAGACCCGTAAAAGTGACAGTACAAAGCGATGATATAGTTACAGTTATGGGTAAAAGTCAAAAAGCCCGGAAGGTATCCGTTGATTTTATGGGAGCCAAGCAGTTTGCGTGGATTGGTGTGGATGGCGATATCTTAAAAGAACAAGGTATTCTGGGGATCACCCTTGAACAGGTCTCAAAGCGTCAGGCATTGAGTGGGCTTGCCCTCACATCGGGTGCTGACCTGACAGAAATCGCTTCTGTCCCTTCAAATATGATTATTGATGATCCTGCCGCACTGACATCGCTGAAGGTAAAAATATCCAATGTAGAAAAAGATAACCTCAAATTAAACGGCGGCAGACAATCATTTAAAAAAGATACACTGCTCATTCAGAAGGAAGCAATCCCTACACGACCCCTTAGGGAAACAAGCATGGCCGGCAATGAGGACTTTCTCAAGTCAACTCCCTTCATACAATCCGACCACCAGAAGATCATCGCCAAGGTACAGGAAATTATCTATCCTGAGGATCCGGTTGCCGTCAAGGCATCAAAACTCGTGGCATGGGTAAATAAAAATGTGGAGAAAAGGCCTGTGCTTTCAGTTCCCAATGCCCTTGAGACATTGAACAACCTTGTCGGCGATTGTAATGAGCATGCGGTTTTACTGGCGGCCCTTGCCCGGGCCGCAGGTATTCCGGCACAAATGGAAGTGGGCCTCGTCTACCAGAGAGAAAGATTTTACTATCATGCCTGGAATGTGCTTTTTATCGGAACATGGATTACGGCAGATGCCGTTATGGGTCAGATGCCGGCAGATGTCACGCATATCCGATTTGCCCGTGGTGATGTGGATCAGCAGATCGATCTGATCGGAGTTATCGGAAAGGTGCGGATTAAGGTTATCGAGAAATCACGATGATGGCAGCATCGTAAAAAGTCCCCCTGCCTTCGCAGGGGCAGACTCCTGCTTCGTTTTAGATCAGTTTACAATTTTTTGAGAGAGTTTTAGATGATTGAATTAAAAAATCTCACAAAACGCTATGGAAATACTCTGGCCGTTAACAATATCAATCTTTCCGTAGCGAAAGGCGAAATTTTTGGGTTCATCGGTCCGAATGGTG
>DASPQI010000235.1:0-6103 GCA_035625045.1 Syntrophales bacterium
CCTCCAGCTATTTCCGCGAGCCTTTGCAGCGCATCGGCGCAGAGAGGCGCCCTGCCAAGGTTGGTGTGCAAGATTACTCCTGTTGCGTTTATTACCTTGCGCAGACGGTACTGATGGAGCTTCTCTATAATTTGCTTTACCTTGTCAGCAACCTGTCCGGCTTTAGGCAGGCGAATATCTTTTGCATTCATATTCGTTTTCAGAATATCCTGCCTCAGTTCCTCCACCACGGAACGGCAAACAGACCTCACGATATTTCTGGGGGTGCTTGCAAAAGCATCACGTTTCTCCAGAGAAAGCATTACCTCATCAATTTTGGGCAGGCTCCTCAATTGTGTTTTCCTGTGGTCGTCAATCTTTTGTTTTTTCATATTTTCTTTTACCTTGATCTGCAGAAATCACGGAAATTATTAACGGCTATAAAAAACTCCCGCATCATGATCACCCAGTGATAGCATCCTCGTCTTGTCAGAAGGAAATATGGTGAACGGTACTTTAAGGCACCTGCAAGGATAAATGCAACTATATTAAACCACAGAGCCCGATAAAAAATTCTCTCGTACTTTTTTTGCAAGGATGGGATATCCATTTTCATACCAAATAGTTTTATTAGAAAATCATAGCGGAGCTGATCTTTAGGAAGGAAACTGCGGAATGCCGTTATGGGCATTTTACCCCGTTTAACCCGGATGATGTATTCTTCGATGTTGAAGGTATTAGCGTAGCATATGCCGTTCAAATAGCCGATAGCACCGCTTCCGAGGCCGGCGTATTCATCATAATCAACGATATACTCATCAATCATGACGGCTTCTTTTGAGAAGCACCATGCAGACGAGTGCCGGTATGTTGGAACCAGCCGCTCTACAATCCTGTGGTAAAATCGTTCCTCTTTGTTGTAATCTACAATCCCAATTTTTTCGCTGACTGTCTTACGTGTCAAATCTGAAACCATCAGAGGGTAGTAAGTAATCTGATCTATACCTATCTCCCTCAAAATATCCAGGTCTCTTTCCAGCATGGTCGTGGTCTGAGATGGAAAATTGAACATCATATCCGCGTTCAGGGTATCAAAATATCCAAGCGTCTGCGATAACTGCCTAGCTATTACCTCACCACTCCCGTACTTTTCGTATCGATCCATGTTTCTGAGAAGACTATCGTCGAAGCTCTGCACTCCCACGGACAGGCGGTTTACACTGGCTCCTTTAAGCGCTTCAATGTTTCTGTCTGTCAAATGATTCGGGTTGGTCTCGACGGAGATTTGCCGGATCGAGAAACATTCTCTTGCCAGTGCAAGCGTTTTTTCCAGTTCTTCCATCAAGATAGTGGGTGTTCCCCCTCCCACGTAGATACCGCTGAAATCATATCCTTTATCTTTATACAACATGATCTCACCCCTAAGGGCGGCAAAATAATCACGGCAAAGAGTATCATCAAACACAACACGGTGGAATGAACAGTAAGGACAGAGTTTTTCGCAGAAAGGGATATGGATATATAGGAGAGGTAAATTTGCCGTGCTGCCAGGATTCATTTCCAGCAAACCCCCATTTTCAAATTGCATGAGTCTGGCAAATTCCTGTCTCGTCTTTCTGGTGATGATGGTGTTAATCAGGGCGTTACTCATAATTGTGTGTTTGTCAGTGTTAAAGCAATGTCGGAAAACTAACAGACATCCGTTTATTTAGCAAGGACATTTGAAAATCGTTAGCCCCTTGAAATAATGGGAATGCAATGTTATATTAATTTGTAAAACGAATTTTACGCGGGGGAAAGTGATGTCCAAGGAAAAAATTTTAACCGTGTGGAACAATGAAGGAATAAATGAAGAAGAAATCCTCATCCTGAGGGGACCGTGCGCTGATATTGCGGCTCCCTTTAACGAGGCAAGAAAAAGAGACATCAAAAGGCTCATCGATGCCTTCCTTGCATTGGATGAAGCCGCAGGTCTGGCGGCTCCGCAGATAGGTATAAGTAAAAGAATAATTATCTTCAGAAACAAAGGCTTTAACGAGAAGAACTGGTCGAAAAGTGAAGGTGACTATGATGTCCTGATTAATCCCAGGATAACCCAGAGCCGGGGAGAATTGGTAACGATGGCGGAAGGATGTCTCTCATGTCCGGAAATCCAGGTCGAAGTCAGCAGATTTCCTGAAATCAAGGTCCGGGCGTATGATCAAAGCGGGCGTAAAATAAACAAACGCTATACGGATTATCTTGCCCGTGTTGTCCAACACGAAATTGATCATCTTGAGGGGAAGCTGATCATTGACCACGAAGGCGCGATGTACATTCCGAAAGAGAGGCAGGATTTCTTCGCCAGGATTTTCAAACAGAAAGAACCAGTCACAGACGAAGCGATTTCCGGCAAACTTTAAATTTAACCTACTTAAGCGATACTTTGTTACAGTGCTGAATGAACATAATAGAGAAGCCGCCTATATTTGATAGGCGGGGTATTAATATCTTGAAATATCGTATAAACCATGCTACACATCACACCAAAATATCCGCAAAGCCGAAATATCATTAAAATTGAATGAATAACCTGCGGATGTCTTGCCGTAGGATCAAAATATTTTTACAAATACAAACTTTTTTCCGTCGCAGTATTTTTATCACAATCCGGTTTCTCGTTTATAAGTTTATGTAAATCAGAAACAGTCTCTTCTATTGAGCGAGCTAAAAATAGACTTGCAAGATAACAACCCTCTAACGTTCTATCGGAGACTTATTCATGAAAAAAACCCCTCTCTATAATCATCACTTAGCGCTAGGTGCGAAAATTATTGATTTCGGCGGATGGGCGATGCCTGTTCAGTACAGCAATGTAATTGAAGAGCACAACGCAACCAGGATAAAAGCGGGACTATTTGACATATGTCATATGGGAGAGATTGAGGTCAAAGGCCCCCAGGCATTTGAATTGCTGCAATGGGTATTGAGCAGAAATATAGAGGGTCAGGACATCGGTCAGCTCAAGCTGAGTGTCATAACAAATGAAAATGGCGGTATCATTGACGATCTGACTGTTTATAAATTTGATCAGGATCGCTACATGATCGTGACGAATGCCGGAACGAAAGACAAGGACTTTTCCTGGATCGAAAGACAAAAAAAAGAAAAAGGTTTTTCTAATGTTGAAATTAAAGATATTAGTGATCAAACAGGTAAATTGGATATACAGGGACCTCTGTCGCAAATGATTCTGCAGAAACTTGCGGCAAATGATTTAGACACTTTAAGATACTACCATTCCATGAATACTAAAGTTATGAATTTTCCGGCGCTAGTGTCACGCAGCGGCTATACCGGTGAGGATGGGTTTGAAGTCTATACGGATAGTCGGAAAATTGGAGATATCTGGGAGGAGCTGCTGAAAATCGGCGCGGACTTTGGATTGAAACCCGCAGGCCTGGGCGCCCGTGACACACTCCGTTTGGAAGCCGGGATGATGTTATACGGTAATGACATGGATGAAACAATCACTCCTTTGGAGGTCGTTTACGGATGGATAACGAACCTTGAAAAAGACTTTGTTGGAAGCGCTGCCTTGAGACAGATAAAGGAAAAGGGCCTTTCCAGGAAACTGGTCGGGTTCGAGATGGAAGATAGGGGAATCGCCAGGCATGGGTATAAGGTATTCAAGGAAGGCAGAGAAATAGGAATAGTTACGTCCGGTACATTTACCCCTACCTTACAGAAGGCAGTGGGGTTTGCCTTTGTCCCCACGGCATTCAGTGAGCAGGGCACGGAGATTTTTATTCAGATCCGTGATCATCAGGCAAAAGCCCGGATTGTAAAGTTGCCTTTTTACAGGAGGAAGAAATAATATTTTCTGAAAAAATTATAAATACAGATTGAGGGGGAGAGCATGTCAAAACCAAATCCTGCGGACAGAAGGTACACAAAAGAACATGAATGGGCAAAAGATAACGAAGACGGGACGATTACTATGGGGATAACCGATCATGCTCAGGAGCTACTTACCGACATCGTATTTGTCGAGCTTCCTGCAGTAGGAAAGAAGGTCAAGCAGATGGAACAATTGGCAGTAGTTGAATCCGTCAAGTCCGTTTCTGATGTTTATGCGCCGGTGAGTGGAGAAGTCAAAGAAGTTAATCGGGTACTTGAAAACCATCCGGAAATTGTTAATCAGGATGCCTTTGGAGAAGGCTGGATGGCAAAACTTAAAATGGACAATCCTGCCGAGTTGAATAACCTTATGGATGCCGCCGGTTACTCGGAGATGATAAAAGAAGAAAAACATTAATCCTGAAATGTCACTGCAAACATTGAATCACAATAACGCCCAACCTGGAACATTAACCCTATAAGAGAAAGGTACGCATTATGGATTTTGTCCCCCATACCGCGGAAGATCAAAGACAGATGATGGAGCAGATCGGCATTAAGTCAATAGCGGAGCTTTTTGTCGATATTCCCGAAAAATATCAGATAAAGAAACTTATGGAATTGCCTCCCGCCCTTTCCGAACAGGAAGTCTTTACCCTGATGAAAGGCATCGGATCTCAGAATGTCATTTCCCTGATCACTTTAATGGGAGCGGGTGTTTACAACCATTATATCCCTGCCGTTGTGGGTCATGTCCTTTCCCGGTCCGAGTTTTATACGGCATACACGCCCTATCAGGCAGAGATCAGCCAGGGAATCCTCCATGCAATTTATGAGTATCAGACCATGATCGCCAAGCTCACGGGCATGCAGGTAGCCAACGCGTCCATGTATGATGGCGCCTCCGCCATGGCCGAAGCTGCAGTACTGGCTGCCAAGACCCTGAACCGGACGAAGATTATTGTCGTGCGATCCGTACATCCCGAGTATCGTCAGGTGGTCGGTACATATGCCTGGTCAAACGGGTACGAGGTAGTGGAAGTTCCTTACGGCAAATCCGGTCAGCTTGATCGGGAGGCCCTGATAAAGGCCGTAGATGAAAACACCGCTGCGGTTCTGGTACAGATTCCTAATTTCTTTGGGATCATTGAGGACATCTCTTTGATCGAATCCGCGGTGCATGCCAAGGGCGCGCTCCTCGTTTCAGGATTTACGGATGCGACGTCATTAGGCATTCTTAAGCCGGCAGGTGAAATGGGAGCCGATTTTGTTGTCGGGGAAGGGCAAGGCTTCGGAAACCCCATGAACTACGGAGGTCCTTACCTCGGTATTTTTGCGAGCACCGATAAATTTCTGAGAAAAATTCCCGGACGGCTTGCCGGAGCCACAGTGGACAAGGAAGGTAAAAGGGGCTTTGTCCTCACCCTCCAGACCCGTGAACAGCACATCAGGCGGGAAAGGGCCACATCGAATATCTGCTCCAATGAAGCCCTCTGCGCCCTGGCGGCCGCTGTTTATCTGGTCAGCCTGGGGAAAAACCTGAAAAAATTGGCGGAGCTAAATATACAGAAGACAGACTATCTGAAACAGAAACTTGCTGGACTCAAAGGTTGGGAAATTGTCTTCCCGGCTCCTGTTTATAATGAGTTCGTTATCAGATGTCCTAACCCCCAAAAAGTCAATCAGAAACTGAAGGCGGAAGGGATTATCGGCGGCTATGAAGTGGAGAAAGATTATCCCGAACTAAAAAACACCCTGCTCCTCTGCGCCACGGAAATGCTCTCGAAGAACGATATTGACAGGGTTGTTTCGTTTGTTGCCTAATCAAGATATATAAGCTGGAGGGAAACTGATGAAGTTGATATTTGAAAAGAGCCGGGCTGGAAGAGTGTCCACGAGTATTCCGAAATCGGATGTGCCGGAAGTGGCGGTTGACAGCATTATCAGCAAAAACCTGCTCAGGGATGATGTGGATCTTCCCGAAGTAGCGGAGGTTGACTTGATCAGGCACTATACGCAGTTATCAAAGAGGAATTTCGGCGTTGATGTGGGATTCTACCCTTTAGGTTCCTGCACGATGAAATATAATCCCAAGGTTAATGAAGATGTCGCAAGGCTTCCAGGATTTACCAACCTCCATCCGTATGCACCCGTCGAATTTTCCCAGGGATCGCTACAGCTCATGTATGAGCTGAGGCAGTACTTAAGTGAAATCTTTGGTATGGCTGATTTTGCCCTCCAGCCT
>DASPQI010000236.1:0-3071 GCA_035625045.1 Syntrophales bacterium
CGCATAGAGTAATATCACACAAAAAAGCAAAATTCATATGAGAAGGCCCTGGCCCATTAAGAATCCCAATCGTTGGGATATCAATGCCAAAGATAAAATTCTCAACGGATTTCAGAGGGCGGCGCAATCCATCGTAACGTAAGTCCGGATCGCGAACCGTATCCCAATCTGCAAAGGCCTCCTTGTCGTGCATTGCAAACCAATAGTCTCCCGTCGCTGTAAGAATCATCACTTGATTCTCAAGATCACACCCGATGGTCGCCCAAGCGTCCACAAGTTGTCGGTGCATCCAAGGGGACCACTTTACCGGACCATTATCCGTATGCATTCGAACCAAGAGAATCCCATCTTTTCTCTCCATAAATAGGTGCTTCTCAAACCTTTTCTTATACTCCTCGAACCTCGGCATTGTCGGGAAATCATGAACCTGGCTCATCTTATGACCCTCCTTTTCTAAGATATTTGACTTATCAATATTTAATCTTTCGGTTATTTTCTGATATGAGTTATTGACATCTAAAACAATTTTAGATATAAGTCAAATTAAATTAAAATATATAAAAGATAAAAAAAATTAATAAAAATGGAATGGCAAAAAATTATAGGTTTTTACAACATCGTTAGGTTGGGAAGCTTCACAAAGGCCTCGGAAGCTATCTTTAGAACGCAACCTGCTCTTAGTCTTCAGATTAAATCCTTAGAAAATGAATTAGGGTGTCAGTTATTTGAAAGGATAGGAAAGCGGCGAATAAAGCTCACCTTAGCGGGCGAAATACTATTTCAGTATTGTGTGAAGACGCTGGATCAGCAAAAACAGCTTATTGATGAATTAAACAAGATTAAGGGTTCAGCATTGGGCCATTTAAGAATGGCAGCCCCTTTCTTCAGCCTCTATTACCTTCTGCTTCCCCTTCTTGAGACGTTTAAACAACAATTTCCAGAGATTGAAATTACCATTTTGGATCGTCCAGTTCATAACATAATAAAACTTATACGGGACGGAGATATCGATTTTGGAATTTCTATGAAATCAATTGTGCCGAAAGATTTGGCAATCTTCCCTTGGGAAAAAATAGAGGGTTTATTAATCATGCCGAAAGGCCACCCACTGTCTAAATTAAGAAATATTAATCTAAGAGACATTATAAATTACCCTTTGATATTACCACCAAAGGGATATATCGGCAGAATGAGGTTAGAGGAGAAATTTGAAAAAGAAGGAATTAATTATCGAATCGTTATGGAATCCTCCAACATAGATTTGACAATAAATTATGTCAAAAAAGGGTTTGGGATAGGGTTTGCGATAGTTTCAAGAAACATTCCCGTACTAAATCAAAAGGCAATAGAAATTATACCTATTAATCATTTGATCCAAGAAGATAGAATCGCAATTATTATGAGGAAGGATAAAGTTTTGGCTTCGTATGAAAAGGCATTCTTAGACATTATCCTGACCTTTGGCAAATAAGAAACTTTTTAAATATTTTTAAAGATTTGGAAATTTTAATAAAAAGACTCTGTTTTCAATCGTGTCCACTTCTACCCGCTATCGTTAGCACTCCGAACCGTCACTTGGGGTTAGAAGAAACGCACCAGGTCGGCCATGTATCTCTACACTCAGTTCTGCAAGGTGGCTGGCGTTGGGTTACCCCACGCAGAAAAACAAAGTTAAGGGAAAGTAATGAGGCTTGAACTATTTCGCCTTATCGGGTAAATTCTTCAGCAAAAGGAGGAGACATGGAGAAGCTTTTCATTCATTGCCTTGTGCTGTTCGTCTCCAGTTCGATATGTTTTGCACAGGCTGGCAAGCAGGAGTGGACTCTTATGAGTCCGGTCGCAGATGTTCAGGTTGAGCAATTTAAGATAGCGAATCGAGTCCCGGATTTAAACGAGAAAACGGTCGGCCTCTTTTGGAACGGCAAGCCCAATGGAGATCTATTTCTAAACGAGGTTGCTGACCAGCTTAAGACAAGATTAAGCGGTTTAAAGATCGTTAAGATGTGGGAAGTCAAACCGGAGACAAGGACTATTTATGGCAACTCTATAGAAAACCTAAAATTCATGGCCCAGAACGCCGATGTCATTATCGGCTCTTCTGCAGACTGAGGGTCGTGCACGTCGTGGTGTATCCATGACACATTCAATATCGAAAGATTAGGAAAACCCACCGTCACAATCGTCACTACGCATTTTCTCCCATTAGCAAAAAATTCGGCCGAAAGCTTAGGCATGCCAGGGCTGCCAATGGTTGTTGTTCCCCATCCCTTAGGAGGTATCCCTGGAGAAGAAGTAAGAAAGAAAGCCGGATTGGCTATTAAAGATATTATCGACAAAGCGACAAAATCACAACAGGTTGCGGATGCCAAGAGAAAAGAGGAAAGCGATCTTCTAAAAATCAAAGGGACGATCAACGATGTGAATTTGAGTTTTTATTCCAACGGATGGACCGATGGACTCCCGATTATACCGCCTACCAAGGAGTCCGTTCAAGAAATGCTGAAGGGTACAGATTTATCCCCAGATCACACAATGGGTGTCATGCCACTCAAAAGCGGTAAAGTCACGGTCGAAAAAATTGCAATTAATGCTGTCATGGCAGGATGTCGTCCGACCTACATGCCAGTTTTGATTGCGGCTGTTGAAGGTTTACTTGAAAAAGATTTTGACCTCCCGGGAGTACAGACATCAACCGGACCCCATAGCCCTTTATTAATTATCAACGGGCCCATAAGGCAACAGATCAGGGTCAATTATTCCTCCGGTGCGTTAGGTCCAGGTTGGCAAGCCAATGCAAGTATTGGCCGCGCTATACGCTTGATTTTGAATAATATCGGCGGTGCTAAGATCGGGATAACCGACATGACAACTTTGGGTATGGCTGAAAACTTCACCTACTGCCTCGGAGAAAATGAGGAAAAGAGTCCCTGGGAGCCTTTTCATGTAGAACAAGGATTCAAAAAAGAGGAGAGCACGGTTTCTGTGATAGGTGCCTATTCCCCCGAGCAGGTCTCAGACCATGTGGGAATTACGCCTCAGGAAATTCTGACCGTGGCCGCCGACGTCATAAC
>DASPQI010000237.1:0-5191 GCA_035625045.1 Syntrophales bacterium
ATATTGCGATTCTGCTCCCACAACGGTAGTCAATACAGCCCCTATCTGAGAAGGGAATACATTAACACCCTTGATGATAAGCATATCGTCGGACCTCCCCATGGTCTTAGCCATCCGGGCTATGGTTCTCCCGCAATTGCACGGGGTATACACCAGAGACGTGATGTCTCCCGTGCGATAACGGATCATGGGAAAGGCCTCTTTCGTGAGTGTGGTCAAAACGAGTTCTCCAGTACTGCCGGCCGGTAACTGTTTACCTGACAGAGGATCAACAATTTCCGGGATAAAGGCATCTTCAAAGATATGCATGCCGCATTTGTATTCACATTCGCCAGCCACACCTGGGCCGATGATTTCCGACAGGCCGTAATTATCTGTAGCCGAGATGCCGAGCCTCGTTTCAATCTCCGAGCGCAGAGCCTCCGACAAGGGTTCCCCTCCGAAAAGTCCTACCCGCAATGATAACCCTTTCGGATTCACTCCGAGCTTCTCCATCCTTTCTGCCAGGGTTATGGCGTAAGTCGGTGTGGAGACTAGGGCCGTTGTTTTATAATCCTGCATGATCATGATCTGTTTTTCCGTATTGCCGGTACCTGTAGGAATGACGCTTGCGCCGATGGCCTCCGCCCCGTAATGAAATCCGAAGGCTCCCGTGTAGAGCCCGTAGCTAAAAGTAATCTGTACCATATCATCGCGGGTAACCCCGGCAGCCGTCATGACGCGGGCCACCAGATTTGTCCACACTTTGATGTCATTCCTCGTATAACCGACCACGACAGGTTTTTCCGTCGTCCCCGATGATGAATGCACCCTGACAACCTCACGAAGAGGCACCGCGAACATGCCGTAGGGATAGTTCACCCGCAGGTCTTCTTGGGTGGTAAGAGGAAGCTTTGCCAGACCGGAAAGGGCCTGCATATCCTCAGGGATTACGTTGGATTTATGAAACATCTTGCGGTAGAAGGTCACATTTTTGTAAGCCCTGTTGAGAGTCGCCTGCAGCCTTTCTAGTTGCAGCTGCTCCAACTCCTCACGCGGCATACATTCATATTTGGCATCCCTTATATTCATAACCACCTCCGGTTACATATAAAATTGAAAAATTGGATTCAGGAAGCGCGAATCAAAGATTTTTCGGGCACCATGCCATCAAAACAGAACGTATGCAACGGCAAATGTTTGAGCGCGAAGCGTGAGTTTTTGCCGCTTGCAGCGAAGTAAGATGTTGCATGGTCGGAAAAAGATTTTGAGCGCGTTGAATTCAATTTTTCAAAGACTTATCTAACGTTCCCAGATTTCCTTCTTATCCTTGCCTAGATATGCCCTTTGCACTTCCTTATTGGCCAGAAGCTCTGATGCAGTCTCTTCCAGAATTACCTTGCCCGTCTCCAGGACATATCCCCGGTCAGCAACCTTCAACGCAACCTTCGCATTCTGCTCCACAAGAAGCACAGACGTGCCCCGCTGAGCACGTAGTTCCTCTATAACCCTAAATATCTCCTGAACCAAAATAGGAGCGAGACCCATGGCCGGTTCGTCCAGAAGGAGCAGCTTAGGTTTTGCCATGAGAGCCCGGCCTATGGCCAGCATCTGCTGCTCACCTCCCGAAAGGGTCCCCGCAAGCTGTTTGCGTCTCTCCTGAAGCTGCGGGAAAAGCGCATAGACAGCTTCCTTGTCTTTAGCAATCTCCTTTCTCCTTTCTCCGGTACGAAAGCGTAGAAACGCGCCAAGTTCAATATTATCATCAACGGAAAGGGGTTTGAAAATCTGTCTCCCCTCGGGGACCTGCGAGATACCGCACCTGACCACATCATCCGGGGGCAGATTGTTGATTAATGCGCCACTAAAATGTATTTCGCCGTTTACGGGAGGAGTCACAGCAGAAATTGTATTCAGAATTGTCGTCTTGCCGGCACCATTTGCTCCGATGAGGGCAACGATCTCCCTGGCACCCACATGCAAGGAGATATTCTTCAGGGCGTGTAGCTTCCCATAATACGTATTGATGTTTTTAACTTTCAGCATCAATCCTCTCCCAGGTAAGCCGTTATCACCTTTTCATTTTCTTGAATCTCCCGCGGTGTCCCCTCGGCAATCTTATGACCGAGGTTGAGAACAATGATCCGGCTGCATATTTCCATAACCAGCTCCATGTCGTGTTCGACAAGCGCTACCGTAACTCCCGCATCCTTTATTTTTTTAATCAGCTCTGCGAGGTCGGATGTTTCCCTGCTGTTGAGACCCGCCGCCGGTTCATCCATGAGAATAATATACGGCTCAATCGCCATCGCGCGAGCAATTTCAAGCAGTCTCCCCTTGCCGAAGGGTAGATTAGCAGCTTCCGTAGTTGCCAGGTCGATGATACCGGTAAATTCAAGCCAGTAAGAGGCCCGTTCCCTGATGCGGCGCTCCTCCCGCAAATGTCCGGGCAGTTTAAGAGCCGATGCGATAATGCCGCTGTGCGACTTTGTATGGAGACCAACCATGACGTTTTCCAGAACGGTCATCTGGCCAAATAGTTCAATACCCTGGAATGTGCGCACCATACTGAGCCTGGCGAGCTTCTCCGGTGGAAACCCAGTAATATCTTTCCCTTCATAAAAGACCCTGCCGGATGAGGGACTATAGATACCTGTTATTACATTGAACAGGGTTGTTTTGCCGGCCCCATTGGGACCTATAATACCTGTAATCTCACCTGCTGCGAGAGAAAATGAAATATCGCTTAAAGCCTTCAGGCCGCCGAAGATCTTCGTCACTTGCTCTATTTTCAGCATTCTGAGATTCCTCTAACCACCTTCTCCAGAAGACCCGGATGCCGGCCTCAACTTATTATACATGGACAAAACCATAAATGGCACGCCGCGTACGAGTCCCCCTGGCATGAACATGGTTATCACGATCAGGGTAATACCGTAAACGATAATATCGTAGTCCTGAAATGCCCTGAAAAATTCAGGCAGCAAGGTTAATATGGCCGCACCCAGAAATGACCCGTATATACTGCCCAGGCCTCCGACAATTACCATGGTAAGCAGTTCTATCGAGACATTAAACCCGAAAGACGTCGGCGATATAAAGGTCACTATATGAGCATACAGACTTCCCGCCAGAGCGGAAAACATACCGGAACAAGTAAAAATCTCTACCTTCAATAGCCTTGCATTAACACCCATAATACGGGCAGCAACCTCAGAGTCGTGAATAGCCCGAAGCGCCCTTCCGATCCTTGAAGATGCCAGGTTGATGGACAGGAGAATGACCACTATCGTAAAAAACCAGACGAGGTAATAACTCTTCAAGTCGCTGTCAAAGATCATCCCGCCGATAGAGAGGCGAGGAATTCCCGAAAGTCCTGAAGGACCTCCTGTCAAATCGACAGTCTCGTTAAATACTATGTACACGATGATTCCCATGCCGAGAGTCGCCATGGCGAGGTAATGCCCCCTGAGTTTGAGAATGGGGAAACCAATAATAAAGGCTATCACACCTACGGTAACAAAGGCGATGACCATACTTAACCATGGATTCACGGTGTATGTCGCTGTCAATACACCGGAGAGATATGCGCCGAGGCCAAAAAATGCCGCCTGCCCCAGGGAAATTTGACCGGCAAGCCCCAGCAGCAGATTCAGTGCCACGGCTAAAATAGTATAGATACCGACAAATATGAGCACGTTCATCAGATATCCGCCTTTAATAAACACCGGTGCTATAATGATGATTGTGGCAAAAATGAAAAATTTAAGCATCTCTTTTTTCATATATCCGTCACAAGTTTCATACCCTTTCCGCCTCCCCCTTTACGAATAGCCCCTGAGGCCTGATAAATAAAATGAGGAGGAGAATGATAAAGGCGATGGCATCTTTATAGCCCGATGATATCAAGCCTGCCCCCAAAGATTCCAGAATACCCACAATCAGCCCGCCGGCTACAGTCCCGATTCCGGTGCTCATACCTCCAATGATAGCAGCGCAAAATCCCTTCAGTCCGAGCATAATGCCGACATCATATGAAGTCATAGTAAGCGGTGCAATGATGATCCCGGCTGCAGCCCCCATGGCCGAGCTGACTGCAAAAGAAAAAAATACCATATGCTTTACGTCAATCCCAACGAGGCTTGAGGCCACACGATTGAAAGCACAGGCACGCATCGCCTTACCGATTATACTGTGATAGAAAAAAAACCGGTTGGCCATGATAATTATTAGCGTTATACCGAAAATCCAGAGATTTTGCGGCATGATTGTGGCGCCCCACAAAACTATCGGTTCACTTCCAGAAAACATGGGCAGGGCATATGTATCTTTTCCCCAGAGAATCATGGCGATACCGCGTATGAGAATGCTCCCGCCTATGGTAATAATAACTAGGATAATCGGTTCGGCGTCCTTCAGCGGACTGATGGCGAGTCTTTCAAATAGCGATCCGACAGCCGTAGAAACCAGAATAGCAAGCACAATGGCAAAAGGCAGAGAAATGTGCAGAGTGATATGGAAGAATAAGGTGAGCATGCCTCCGAGCATTACAAATTCCCCCTGGGCAAAATTGATTATACTGGTGGAATTGTAAATGATGGCAAAGCCCAGGCCGATCAGGGCATAGATAGCGCCGGTAGAGAGGCCGGAGAAGGTGTATTGAAGTATCTGCTCAAAAATTTCCATGGGATTGTATGGCGATGACCAGGAGATAAATCATACGTGATTCACTGCTACAAATGGTCTTCGTTTGGGCTCATAATCTCCTTTCGACCATCATTTACTCCACTGCAAAGGCAACAACTCGCGCTTTACGCTCAAACATTTACTTTTGTGGTCGATTCATTTGCCAAGAATGGTTGCGAAAAAATCTTTAACTCGCCGGTAACGAAGACACTTTTTGTTTTTTTGATTTTTTACTACTTCACCAGCACCCAATTCATATTCTTAATCATCACAAGGATGAAGGCATCCTTTGTCAAGCCCGCATGGTCCTGAGGAGAATAGCTGAATATGCCTCCAATACCTTTAAAGTTGCGGGTGTTCTCCAGTTCCTTACGAAGGGCGTTCGGCGAATCCCCTGCACGTTCAATGGCACCTTTAAGGAGCATAACGGCATCCCACGCGTGACCGCCAAAATGATCCCCTTCTACTTTAAAATGTTCCTTGTAATCATTTACATAAGCAATAAGCGACTTTTTTTGCTGGTCAG
>DASPQI010000238.1:0-3690 GCA_035625045.1 Syntrophales bacterium
AACTGAAACTGAACAGGAGACTTGCATCGAAGGTATATCTTGAGGTCGTGGAAATCAGCGAGGATGCAGAAGGAAACATTGTCCTCGGAATGAAGGATCGGATAGTCGAATATGCCGTTAAAATGCTCAAGATACCCCGAGAGGGAATGTTGAAAAACCTGCTTAACCAGGGAAAGGCTGATTTATTCGTCATGGATGCGCTTGCGAGGAAGCTGGTTGATTTCCACAAGCATGCTGCCACGGGCGGCCACATCGATGAAATCGGCAGTGTTGAAACAATCCGCCGGAACCATGATGAAAACTTTGAACAGACAAAAAATTACATCAATATTACCATTCCTGATGTCCAATACCAATTCATTAAAGCATACATATACAATTTTATAGATAGCCATCACGCATTGTTCGCTAAAAGGGTCGCCGACCACAGAATCAGAGACGGTCACGGAGATCTGCACTTAGAGCACATCTGCATCATGGATTTCGGCTCCCCAGACAAAATACCGGACAAAGTTATAAATCGATTTCGTGAGGATTACGATCCCGACAATATTGTCATCTTTGATTGCATCGAATTCAATGAGAGATTCCGGTACGACGACGTCGCCGCTGAAGTGGCCTTTTTGGCCATGGACCTGGATTACAACGACTACCCTGATCACGCTGAAACTTTTGTAAATGCCTATAGTAAACATTCTGACGACTATGAAATCAGGGACCTTCTGAATTTCTATAAATGCTACTACGCTTATGTACGGGGTAAGGTAGTAGGTTTCGAGATAAATGACGATTCCATTCGGGAGGAAGAGCGCTATGAGGCGGGGAAAACGGCCGCCAGGTATTTCGATCTGGCCTACACTTACGCGGCCAGATTGGAAAAGCCAACCTTGATCCTCATGGCCGGTCTTATGGGAACCGGCAAAAGCGTCCGGGCAAGACTTATTGCGCACCGTATTGGCGCCGATATCATTCAAACTGATGTGGTTCGCAAGGAAATCCTTGATATCGAACCGACTGAACAACACTATGAAGACTTTGGCAAAGGTATTTATTCTGAAGAGGTAACCCGTAAGACATATGACAGAGCCCTTGAACTGACATTAACAAAATTAAAAGAAGGCAAGTCTATCATAATAGACGCTTCATACAGAAGCAGGGATGATCGCCGCCAGGCATGCGAGGCCGCGCAAAGACTTCATGCCGCCTTTTTCATCATTGAGTGCGTATGCCCGGAAAACATCATCAAAGAACGCCTGATTTCAAGGATGTCCGACAAGGGTGAGGTTTCCGATGGGCGATGGGAAATATACCAGGCACAGAAAGACACCTTTGATGCAATTACCGAAATACCGGATAGTCTACATATTATACTCGACACTTCTTTGACGCCGGAGGAATCGACAAATAAAGCCATTGGGAAATTGAAAAACTTTTTTCAGGAGCCGCCATAGATTAACCTCACATTTTATTGTCCAATACGTCCCTAACCTTTTGAGACAGTGATAAAATGGTGAAGGGTTTTTGGATGAAGGTATGACAACCCCTTGCCATGATCCTTATCGCCTGACCGTTTAAACTGTACCCGCTGGAGAGGATCACCTTAACATCGGGATTGATTTTCTTTAAAAGGTCAAATGTCTCTCCGCCTCCCATGTCCGGCATTACCATGTCCAAGATGATGATATCGATCTTGTCCTTATCGGCCTTGTAGATCTCGACGGCTTCATGGCCGCTTTTCGCGCTCCGCACACTGTAGCCGAGGTTTTCCAGGATTTCCCTGGTAACCGTAATGATCACTTCTTCGTCATCTACCAAAAGAACGACCTCATTCCCTCTTATCAGCTTTTCAGAGGTCTTAATCTCGCGTGTCACCTCTTTTTCTGACGCAGGAAGATAAATGGTAAAAGTCGTTCCCTCTCCTTTCTCACTGTACACATTGATGTACCCATTGTGACCCTTGACGATGCCATAAACCGTGGCCAGGCCGAGGCCGGTGCCTCTACCCATCTCTTTTGTGGTAAAAAATGGTTCAAATATCCTCTGCCGTGTTTTTTCATCCATACCGACACCTGTGTCTGTTACGGATATTTTCACATAATTTCCCGCTTTGACGGAGTAAGACTTCGCATAGCCCTCATCCAGAATTACATTCTCAGTCTCCAGGTAAATTTCCCCCCCACCCGGCATTGCCTGCCAGGCATTGACGTAAAGATTTAAGAGAACCTGTTCGATCTGACCCCGGTCAACTTCTGCTGGCCAGATATCTTCCTGATACTCCTGGTGGATCGTGATTTCTTTCCTTGTCCTTCCAAACATGGAAGATGTATTTTTGATAATTTCATTCAAATTCGTCGGCTTGATTTCGTATCTGCCTCCACGAGCGAATCCAAGAAGTTGTGCCGTCAAATCCGCACCGCTCTTTATCAGCTCCTCTATGCTTTTAAGCCTGCTGTAATTGGGATGATCTTCATCGATGGTCAAAAGCATCAGTGAAGCATATCCCTGGATTCCCATGAGGAGGTTATTAAAATCATGGGCGATACCTCCGGCCAGCGTACCTATCGCTTCCATTTTTTGGGCATGGAGAAGCCCCTTCTCCAGGTTTTCTTTTTCTTCCTCGGCTTTCTTGCGCTCAGTGATATCTTCAAGGGTCTCTATGGCGCCGACGAGATCCCCATGAAAATCCCTGATACCAGCCGCAGTGAAGCGGAGCCATCTCCCACCTTCACCCATGTCCGGAAAATAATCTGTAGCTTCGTATGCCTCTGCTATTAACTTAGATTTAGTGTACTTGCCGGAATACCAATTTTGGATCGTCTCCTGAAGTCCGTCCACAAGTAAATCCGCCAAGCATGGCCTCTCTTCATTGTAAAACGCCCGCCAGTGCTCTTTTGTGCCGAATACCTCTTCAGCTCTGATACCGCTGAGTTCCGCCAATGCATTATTCCAATATATAACTCTGTGGTCTTTCCCAATGACGAATGCAGGGATGGGAGAGCTTTGTATGACTCTGTATAATCTCTGTTCACTTTCCCTGAGCATTTCTTCTGCCTGTTTACTCTCAGTAATGTCGCGGTTTGTTCCCCTGTAACCTACTACTTTACCTTGAGCATCAATCAAAGGGACGCCGGTAGATTCTAAAAAAATATGGTGCCCATCCCGATGAACTCGCCTGTTGACAACACGGAAGAACGACTCCTTCCGATCAGAAAAGCCTTTGAATATCTGTCTAAGCTGCTCTCTCCTTTCCGGAACAAAGAAATCGTAATAATATTTCCCGATTATCTCTTCCGGCTCATAATCGAGGATATGTTTCACGGCCTGACTGGAATAGATGTACCGTCCCCCCCTGTCTGTCTCCCATATCCAATCCTGGGAACTCTGCACCACCTGCTGAAACCGCTCCTCACTCCTGTGAATTGCCTCCGCGGATTTTACAGTTTGATACGTGAAGACTAAGGGTATAGCGATTAGTAAGCATACGACCAACGTCAGTATCACACCGACTGATTTATATATCGTGATCCTATCTGTCGGGGCCATAAACACAATCGACCATCCGTCAGGATTAATTACCTTGCGTGACACAAGATACGTATTCCCGCGTAAGGTGACTTCTGCCCCATCGACAACTTCATGCGACATGACCGCATCAAAAGGCTTATCACCAAACTGTTTGGAAGCAAATAA
>DASPQI010000239.1:0-7644 GCA_035625045.1 Syntrophales bacterium
TGAATTGATGATATACATGTTTACAATCAGGCATCTCTATGGGTAGTGAGATATCGACCTTTTTGATGAAAGTCCTGTACAGGTCCGCATTAATCCTCCGCCTGTTGTTAAAGTCTTCGATCTTTTTCATTTTGACACGGATGATGGCGGCTTGGATTTCGTCAAGACGGCTGTTATAACCTAAAGTTGAGTGATGATATTTGACTGCACTGCCATGGTTGCGCAGCAATCTGATCAGTTTGGCCAGATTCTCATCTCGGGTAATGATAATGCCTCCATCACCATAACCTGCCAAGTTTTTGCTCGGGAAAAAACTGAAGCAGCCGCAGTCACCTATGGTACCTACCTTCTTACCATTGTAGGTCGCGCCGAAGGCCTGGGCGCAGTCTTCTATTATTTTAATATTATTTTTTTGTGCAATCCTGACTATCGGATCCATATCCGCAGGATGGCCAAAAAGATGGACAGGAATGATTGCTTTTGTCTTTCGCGTGATCTTTTCTTCTATCTTGTCAGGGTCGATATTATAGGTTTCCGGTCGAATGTCCACGAAGACAGGTGTGGCAGACAGAAGTGAAATCACTTCCGCAGTGGCAATGAAGGTAAAAGGTGTGGTAATAACCTCATCTCCAGCGCCGATACCACAGGCCCGTAAAGACAAGAGCAAGGCATCGGTTCCACTGGCAATGCCTACAGCATGCGGGATACCGTGATACTCGGCAATTTCTTTTTCCAGTTCCGCTACATTCGGCCCAAGAATAAACTGGGCACTGTCAAGTACGCCCTGTATGGCGTTGTTGATATCTGTCTTAAGAGCTTTATATTGTCTTTGCAGGTCGACCATGGGTATCATGGCAGCATCTCCCGTGATTTTTTTGCCTTTTCGGCGATTAGGAGAGCCAATTCCAAGGCATCTCTTCCTTCCTTCCCGGAAACGGCAGGCGGATTCCTGCTGATCACTGCATCAAGAAAAGAGCGAATTTCTTCTTCCAATGGATCAAGTTGCTTGACTTCCACAGGGTTTCCACTGATTTCTATCTTCCCATCTGATCCTGCTTTTTTGCTCAATGAGACCAGTTCCCGCTTCTCGTAATCGACTGCGTGATACCCCTCCAGGCCGAAAAATCGTATTTTCTGCATGGTCTTTCCGGTTATTCTGCTCGCGGTTATATTGGCCACACAACCGGAAGTGAACGTGATCCTGGCGTTGGCTATATCTACCTTGTCTGACAGTACCGATACGCCGACAGCTTCTACAGTCTGTACAGGTGATTTGACGAAGTGTAAAATAATATCGAGATCATGGATCATCAGGTCAAGTATAACATCAACATCTGTACCGCGCTCAAAATAGGGATGAAGGCGGTGGGTTTCAACAAAGAGCGGTTTTTCCATGACGGTCTTCAGCGCGACAATTGCCGGGTTAAATCGCTCAAGAAATCCTATTTGGAATATTAAGCTTCTTGCTTCAGCAATTGCTATGAGTTCATCGGCCTCTTCGATGGTAGCTGCAATGGGTTTTTCCAGGAGGACATCAACGTCCGCTTCTAAAAAGTCTTTCGCAATCCTATGATGGAATACTGTTGGAACAGCAATGCTGACGGCATCAACCGATCCTATCAGCTTACGGTGATCGGACAGAGCTTTGCATTTGTGTTTTTCGGCTGCCTTCCGTGTGCGCTCATCTATAATGTCAACGACTCCTACAATTTCACAGCCGGATAATTTACTGTATTTTTGCAGGTGGTATTTCCCCAAATGACCTATGCCGACCACCCCAATCCTGATTTTGCTCATGCTGCCTCGTGAGTACTTATAAATCCTAAATCCGAATATCTAAATTCTAAACAATTTCTTGAAATTGATATCCAAAAGTAGGGGCGATTTGGTCATTTGGATTTTGGCATTGTTTAGGATTTTGGTTTTCGTTCTTAGGATTTTAATTCATCTACTTATGCCTCTTTCTGATTTTTCAATAAATTCGACAAACTGTCTTATTTCAGGCAAATTGTCCACTTCGTTTCTTACCTTTTCTAAGGCGGCTTTTAATAACAGAGATGACCGAAAAACGATCCTATATGTCTCCTTCAGTGCCTTAATGGTCTCTTCTTTGAAGCCTCTCCGTTTTAGTCCTATCAAATTGAGCCCATATAGTTTTGCTCTGTTACCCGATGCCATGACAAAAGGCGGGATATCCTTAGCCACCGCAGACATGCCGCCGATAATGCAATGGGAGCCTATGCGAGTGAACTGATGGATGCCCGTTAATCCACCGATGATAGCGTAGTCTTCAACGTGGATATGACCTGCCAAATTGGATGCATTTACCATAATGATATTGTTCCCCAGCATACAGTTGTGGGCAATATGGCAGTAAGCCATGATAAGGTTATTGTTTCCGATGATGGTTGCGCCGATATCGGCGGCGGTTCCCCTGTTGATGGTGACAAACTCTCTTATTGTGTTATTGTTTCCTATTATAACCCGATTCTTCTCACCTTTAAATTTAAGGTCCTGAGGAATAGCGCCGATTGAAGCAAATTGAAATATACGACAACCCTCACCTATATCCGAATGGGCTTCGATTACAGCATGAGATCCGATGATTGTCTTTTTACCGATATTAACATCCGGGCCTATGATGGCGTAGGGGCCTATTTCCACCCCCTCAGAAAGGTTGGCCTCAGGTGATATAATTGCAGTTGGATGAATGTTCATTGTTTAATCCCTTTTATCTTTGTTTCCAGTTCTTCTACTCGCTTCAAAAGTGATGTAACAGTTTTTCGCATTTTAGGGAGCTGCGAAACGCAGGACTCGACTCGCAGCCACTGTCGGTGAGGCAAATGAGGTGAACCCGAGACGATCTGGTTTGAAGGCACATCATCATGGACACCCGACTGGGCGCCAACCATGACATAATCCCCTATATTAAGATGGCCAATCAGTCCTGCTTGCCCTCCTAGGATGACACTTTTTCCCAGTTTCGTACTCCCTGAGATGCCGACCTGTGATACAATTACAGAGTTTTCGCCTATAACCACATTATGGGCGATTTGTACAAGATTATCGATTTTTACATTCCTCTGAATCCATGTCTTATCGATGGTACCTCGGTCAATGGTAGTGTTGGCTCCCACCTCAACATCATCATCTATTTGAACTATACCTACCTGGGGGATTTTTATATTCGCCTGTCCTGGTCTGGCGAAACCAAATCCATCACTCCCAATGACAACGCCCGCATGAAGGATGACCCTCCTTCCGATGATGCACCTTCTGTATACAACAACGTTGGGATACAGTATGGAATCCGCGCCGATGACGGCGTGGCGGCCAATGTAAACGCCGGGGTGAAGAATAACCCTATGTTCGATTCTTGCTCCCCGCCCTATATAGACACCTGGATAAATGGTTGCATCCTCTGAGACAACAACACTTTCCTCAATGAAAGTTTCCTTGCTTACCTTGGGTGGGTCAAGATCTTCGGGATAAAAAAGTTCAAGTACCTTGCCGAGTGCAATATAGGGGTCTTCAACAATAATCAGATTTTTATCGGCCGCCTCCGTCCCGGGTGAGACCAGAATGGCAGAGGCACTTGTAGTCTCAAGCATATTCTTGTATTTGGGGTTTGCGATGAATGTCAGATCACCCACCCCCGCCTCATCGATCCCGCGAATATTTTCAATTTCTACTTGAGGATCCCCGCTGACTTTACCATTTACAAAAGATGCAATTTCATTCAATATCTTCTTCAAAATGACATCCTGCTTTTTTAATTTTTTGGTTTATACGTTATATTGAATTCTTGAATGACCCGATCTGTCAGATCACTTTCTTCTGAATAGTAAGGTATAGGGGTGCTGCTTATATCGATAATCACAGTGCATTTTTCTTTATTACCGATGGCTTTCACCACCTTGAGAATCTCAGGAATCAACTTTTTAGAGAGTTCCTGATCCCTTATCTGCATTTCGTCATTGGCATCCTTGACCTGCAACTGGTAATCCCTGAATTTCTTCTGATAGGTTGCCTCTTTTTCTTTCATAGCTGTTTCCGTGAGCACTGCTCTCTGTTTGTCGAGCTCTTCTTTCAGCTTCTTCAATTCCGCTTCCTTTGCCTGTATCTGACCTTTGTCTTTTTCATAGAGTTTGGCTAATTCTGCAGTAGCCCTCTTTCCCGCATCCGAATTGAGCATGATTTTTCTCATGTCGATGAAGCCAATCTTCTCAGCGGCACTGGCATAAGAGCCATACAAGAAAATTACAAGAACTATCATTAACGTAAAAATCATCAGGTCATTTTTTTTCATAAACTTATCCTCCTTATTAATATTACATAGCATGTCTACATAAACATCCCAATTGTAAATTCAAATCTGCTTGCAGGTTCATATTTCTTTTGATCTAGGACATATCCCCATTCAAGACGTAGCGGACCGATTGGTGAGTACCATCGAACACCAAGGCCTGTGGTTTTTCTAAAGTCGTCAAAATGATAACCGCTCATCCAAGCATTACCCGTGTCATAAAAGACGACCCCTTTTATACCGGCATTTTTAATAAGCGGAAATACATATTCTATATTGAAACATAACATTGTAAAACCACCAAGAGGGTCTCCCGTGAGAGGATCCCTTGGCCCCACATCACGTAGTCCGCGAAGGGTTTCTAGTCCTCCCAGATAGTAACGCTCATAAATCGGGACCTCCTTCACATCATTGCTGCCCTGTAAGTATCCGGCTTGCCCTCGAATGGCAAATACCGTGTCAAGAGGCATGGGAAAGAACCATGTGGATTTAATCCCGTATCTGATAAATCTTTCGTCACCTTGCAGTGGTCCACCCGCGAAATCAATACCAATAGAGTTTCTCGATCCCTTTGAAGGGAACATGATGTCGTCAGTCGTATCCCTCTTAATACTGGGGGATAACATGCTGCAACTTTCTTTTCCTACCTCTTCTAGGATTAACTGCGATGCCGTAGGCAAAACATTAGAGACATCGTTTAATGAAAACTTATATCCTAAATACCCTACTACATTTTTTCCAAGGGAAAGAAGTGGATAACCATATGTCATTCCAAAACCTGTTGAATATACAGAATAACTGTCCCACTGTCGATATGAATTCCAGAGGTCAAATTTACTCCATAAAGGAATATCAAACAGCCATGGTTCTATGAATGTAAGTTCATATAATGATGATAACCCTCCTATGTTCGCCTTGAGGCTTAAGGTCTGCCCTCTTCCGAAAAGGTTCTGCTGAGAAATCTGGGCAGTGCCTATGGCATGGTCTATTGCACTGTACCCTCCACCTATACTGAACATGCCTGTCTGCTTCTCTTTGACGTTAATATTGACATTGGTCAGGGTTTCATCAGGCCCTTTTTCCGTCTGCAAATTAATTTCCTCGAAGTATCTCAGCCGATTGAGACTTTCATAACTTTGTTTAAGTTTGCTACTGCTGTAAAGATCTCCTTCGTTGATTGATAACTGCCTTCTCATTACTTTATCACGTGTTCTTGTATTACCCGTGAAGGTTATCATGTTGATGTAGGCCTGGTTACCCTTTTTAATATTGTAAGAAACGTCTACAGCTTGATCTTTTTCTTGTGGAACAGTACGGGGAGTAACATCGGCATTGGCATAGCCGTCATCATTGCAAACCCGGACAAGATATTCCATGTCTTTTATGACAGATTCCCTATTATAAAATTCTAACTTATTTATCTTTAGTTTTTCTAGGAGTTCAGACCGCGGCACTGTCAACGCGTCACCAGTAATATCTACCTTACCTACTTTGAATTGTTTGCCTTCTACAATTGGTATTTTTATATAAATACCTTTTCTATCATGGGTAATTATTGGCTCGCCAACCTGGACATTTATATAACCGTGATTGAGGTAAAATGCTGCCAACTTATCGGTGTCCTGTTTTAGTTGATCTCTTTTCAATATGCCTGAGTCAGTGAAAAGATAGAGAAGTCCTTTTTCCGAAGTTGTCATTATGTTTTTCAGCTCTTTATCGGTAAATGCCCGGTTTCCATCAAAAGAGATTGTTTTGATATAAAGTCTTTCATTCTCTGTGATGTTGAAGGTCACGATAACATCTTTTTCGCCTTCTTTTGTGACTTCATATTTTATTTCCGCGTTGTAGTACCCTTTGCTGTCATAAAGTGCCTTAATCTTTTCTATGCTTGCGGCCATTTTCTCCGGATTAATAACTTGTTTTACTTTGAATGTCAGTGTATTTTCAATGTCCCCTTTATCAAGGCCTTTGTTTCCCTTTATTCTTATCTCTGAGATGAGGGCCTTTTCCTTCACGATAAAAGTGATGATTTTTCCTTCTGGAGCGTTTGTAATATCAGCAGCTACATCATCGAAATATCCCATCTTATAAATAGCTTTTATATCTGCTGACAGGTCTGCTTCTGAAAACAAGTTCCCTTTAACGGATTTCAAAACCTGCTTGATTGCACTGCTCTCGATTTTTCGGTTACCTTTAAATTCGATTTTTGCTATCCGCATATCCGCCGCTATTTTGATGATGATGTTTGTCCTTATCTGTGCGGATATGGAGTCAATACTTTTTATGCCTCTGCCATGGGCATATACGGCTGGAAAAGTTCTCCCTTCCTTTATGTCAATGACTCTCGCATCAACGCTGATTTGCTCTCCGAATGCGGTGAGACTCCCCATAATCACATAATCCGCTCCCAGCTCTTTACCCACATTAAGGGCAAGTTTTTCATCGATCTTTTTACCCTCGATGGCTTTGGTAAATGTACTTCTCTCGATAAGCTGAATGTTTTTTGATTTGACCAATTCCGTGGAAAGTCCTTTATAAGCGGCCTCACGCAGTTCGGATACAGACGCCTTACTGTATATTTCGAAGGGAAGAATGACGATTTTTTTCACATCTTCCGCAAAAACAATCTGATGATTTATTAAAGTAAATAAAGCAATCAAGATGGCGGCTTTTATGAGAAGGTATTTTTTAATCATAGGCATGAATCTTTCCGTCTCGCAGGCCTATCTTCTGTGACATCCTATCGGCAAGTGATTTGTTGTGGGTCACGACGACAAGGGTAATTTGCTTTATTCTATTGAGCTCTACCAGGATGTCTTCTATCTTTCTTCCTGTTTCACTATCGAGGTTTCCGGTAGGTTCATCCGCCAGAATTATTTCAGGCTCCATTATAAGCGCCCGCGCCACGGCAACTCGCTGTTGCTCCCCCCCGGAAAGCTCTCCCGGTTTGTGGGTCAGCCTGTCACCGAGTCCTACTTCATGAAGGACAGCTTCCGCCCGATCCCTCGCTTTACGGTAAGGCAATCCATGAATCAGTCCCGGCATCATTGTGTTTTCCAGACTGTTAAACTCCGGCAGCAGGTTGTGGAACTGGAAAACAAAACCAATTGTTTTATTTCTGAACTCTGACAGTTTATTTTTATCCCATTCAAAGACATTAATGTCATCAAACAGTACAACACCGGATGTGGGGTGATCCAACGTTCCTAAAATATGGATTAAGGTGCTTTTCCCTGCACCGGAAACACCGAGTATAGCCAATGATCGTCCCCGGCCGATAGTGAGGTTCAAGTCCTTTAAAACTTCGATCCTGTTGCCATCCTTAACGAAAGTTTTGT
>DASPQI010000240.1:0-10528 GCA_035625045.1 Syntrophales bacterium
TGAAACTCAGATGTCCTGCCATCTCACCAAGAATATGGATGCACCCCTTCAGCGTATCCACCGTATCAAAAAGCGGCTCCTTATCCTCCTGGAGATCCCTGTTATATGTCATGGGAAGTCCCTTCATGGTGGTAAGAAGCGAAACAAGGTTCCCGTATACGCGCCCTGTCTTCCCCCGAATAAGTTCAGCCACGTCGGGATTCTTCTTTTGCGGCATGATGCTGCTTCCCGTGGTAAAGTCATCGGATATCTCTACAAATTGAAACTCATCCGTTGACCAGATGATGATATCTTCGCAGAATCGACTCATGTGCATCATCAGGACAGAAGCGGCAAAGATAAACTCGGCAATAAAGTCCCGATCCGATACCGTATCCATGCTGTTTTTCGATATTTCAGGAAATTGCAGCAGTCTCGCGACATACTTTCTGTCAATGGGCAAGCCGGTCCCCGCCAGAGCAGCAGAGCCCAGGGGCATGATATTCACCCGCTTATAGCACTCCCGTAGCCGCTGCTCATCACGATCCAGCATATCCCAATAAGCCAGCAGATAATGGGCCAACAGCACAGGCTGTGCCTTTTGCAGATGCGTATATCCAGGCATAATGGTGTAATTTTCTTTTTCTGCCAATCTAACGAACGATTCTTTAAGCCGAGACAACATTTCAATGATCTGCTCGATTTCCTCTCTGAGATACAAGCGGACATCCAGCGAGACCTGATCATTTCTGCTTCTTGCCGTGTGGAGTTTTTCACCCGCTGCGCCAACCCTTTTTATCAGGACCTTTTCTATGGCCATGTGGATATCTTCGTCTTCCGGTTTGAAGGTAAATTTCCCTTTATCGATATCTGCAAGGATTCCCTTCAATCCGGTGATGATAATCCTCTCATCCTCTAGCGATATGATCTTCTGCCTTGCCAGCATCCTGGCATGGGCAATGCTCCCCTCAATATCGTACCGATAGAGTCGCTTATCAAAGTGAATGGAAGAGGTGAATGTCTCCACCATTTTATCTGTCGGCTTGCTAAATCGCCCACCCCATGGTTTCTTTTGTTTCGCTGACATCGGTACCCGCCTAACCTCTCGCCCTTTCCGTTAGCGCCTGAATCTTCATCCTCAGGGCATTAAGCCTTATAAAACCTGTTGCGTCCTTCTGATCGTAAACGTTGTCCTTCTCAAAGGTAACAAATTCCTCACTGTAAAGTGAGCACGGTGATTTTCGACCGACGACAATACAATTCCCTTTATATAATTTGAGACGAGCAGTACCCGTAACATTTTCCTGGGTTTCATCGATGAACTTCTGCAAGACTTTCATCTCCGGAGAATACCAGAAGCCGCTATATATGAGCTGTGCATATTTCGGCATCAGCGAATCCCGCATCAACATCACTTCACGGTCCATAGTAATGGACTCCACCGCGCGATGGGCCGCCCAGAGGACTGTACCGCCCGGGGTTTCATAGACACCTCTTGATTTCATACCCACATAACGATTTTCTACCGTGTCCACCCTGCCTATACCGTTGGCGCCTGCCATTTCATTCATGCTATGGAGAAGACTGGCCGGACTCATCTTCTTCCCGTTGATCGCTACGGGATTCCCTTTCTCGAAATCTATCTCCACATACGTAGCAACATCCGGCGCCTTCTCCGGGGATACGGTTAATACAAACATATCTTCCTTCGGCTCCATCCAAGGATCTTCAAGGATTCCGCCTTCATGAGAAATGTGCAAAAGATTCCGATCACTGCTGTAAGGTTTCTCTTTTGTCGAAGTGACCGGGATTCCGTGTTTCTTGGCATAATCAATCATTGATCCTCGCGAATCGAAGGACCACTTTGGGTCTCTCCATGCCGAGATAATCTTTATGTCAGGGTTCAGTGCATTATATGTTAACTCGAAACGTACCTGATCATTCCCTTTTCCCGTAGCGCCGTGAGACACGGCATCAGCCTTTTCCGCCTTGGCAATCTCAATCTGCCTTTTTGCAATGAGCGGCCTTGCCAGCGAGGTCCCCATCAGATACGAACCTTCATAGATAGCATTAGCACGCATCGCGGGAAATACAAAATCTCTGGCGAATTCCTCCTGCAAATTGTCGATGTAAATCTTACTCGCGCCTGTATTCAATGCCTTTTTTCTCAATCCGTCCAGTTCTTCACCCTGGCCGATATCTGCGGCAAAGGCAATTACTTCACACCTGTATGTCTCAATCAACCACCTCAGAATAACAGATGTGTCCAGTCCACCAGAATAAGCCAATACAACCTTCTTCACTTTATCAGCCAATATGCTATCCTCCCATCAATATTTCCATAATTGCCTTTTGCACATGAAGACGATTTTCCGCCTGATCGATCACCACAGAATGGGGACCATCGATGACATCATCTGTTATCTCCTCACCCCGGTGAGCGGGAAGGCAGTGCATTACAATAACATCTTCACGCGCCCTGGCCAGCAATTCTTTGTTAACCTGATACGATTTGAATATTTTTGTTCTCTCTTCCTTTTCGGCCTCCTGGCCCATGCTCGTCCATACATCCGTATAAACAACATCTGCAGCCTTAACTGCATCAACAGGATTGCGATGAACAGTGATTCCGACTTTAGTCTCCTTCATTCCTCTGGCTAATATAGCCATATCCGGCTCATATTTCTCCGGACAAGCCAGGCTGAGCTGAAACGGCAGACGCGCTGCGGCATCGATCCACGAGTTTGCGACATTGTTGCCGTCACCGACGTAAGCTACTTTTAGTCCTTCATAGCTTCCTTTCTTTTCAATAACGGTGAAGAGATCACACAATATCTGGCATGGATGCTGCTGGTCCGTTAAACCGTTTATAACTGGAATAGTCGCATATTTCGCAAACTCCTGAACAAAGTTTTGGGAATATGTCCTTATTACAACGGCATCGAGATACCTGGACATGACCCTCGCGGTATCAGCAATATCCTCACCCCTGCCAAGCTGGGTATCGCGATTGCTCAAAAATAATGCCATTCCCCCTAACTGGTAAATACCAACCTCAAAGGAAATCCTGGTTCTCGTCGATGATTTTTCAAAAATCATCCCCAGGGTCTTCCCGGAAAGAGGAGTATAGGGAATGCCGTCCTTGAGCATTTTTTTGAGATTATAACTTCTTTCGAATACGACCTCAAAATCATCACGGTTAAGATCGTAGACGCTCAACAGGTCTTTTTTCATTTGCTGCTTAACACCTCACCAAGGATACTTACGGCAGTATCAACGTTCCCTTCCGTTATGATAAATGGCGGTACAAACCGAAGGACAGTTCCGCCAGTACAGTTTATCAAGAGCCCTCTATCCATACACTCCTTAACAATCTCTGTTCCTTCAATATTCAATTCCACACCGATGATTAGACCCCTTCCTCTTATATCTTTGATCACGGTGTACCTATTTTTCAATTCGTGGAGTCTTCTCACAAAATAAGCCCCTACTCTCTTCACGTTCTCAAGAATTCCATCATGCAGGATGGCTTCCAGGGTTGCCAGGCCTGCCACCATCGCGAGAGGATTTCCGCCAAATGTTGACGCATGGTTACCCGGCTGAAAGGCGGACGCAACCTTATCCGTGGCCATCATTACACCTACCGGAAATCCGTTGCCGACGGCCTTAGCCAGAGTAACGATATCAGGCTTTATCTTATATTGTTCATAAGCGTAGAGGGTTCCTGTCCTTCCCATCCCTACCTGGATCTCATCGAGAATCATCAGGATCCCCCGGTCATCACAAATTTTCCTGACCTTACTCAAATACTCATCATCGGGGATTTTTATGCCCCCTTCCCCCTGGATAGGTTCCAGCATAATGCCGCAAGTCTTTTCAGTAATTGCATCATCGAGTGCAGGAATATCGTTGAATGGGACATAACTGAATCCCTCAAGCAGCGGTGAAAAGCCAACCTGGAACTTAGGTTGTCCGGTAGCTGTCACCGTTGCCAGGGTGCGTCCGTGAAATGAGTCTTTCATGGTTATCAATTCATACTTTCCATCCGCCATGTTCTCATAAGCATACTTTCGGGCAAGTTTTATTGCCGCTTCATTTGCCTCCGCCCCGCTGTTGCAGAAAAATACTTTGTCGGCAAACGAGTTTTCAACCAGCAACCTTGCCAGATGAATTTGCGGTTCTATATAATATAGATTAGATACATGGGTAAGAATCTCCACCTGCTTTTTTATTGCCTCGATCACCTTTGGATGCGAATGTCCCAGACTGCAAACGGCGATCCCGGCAACGAAATCAAGATATTTTTTCCCGTTGCTGTCCCAGACCCTGGCGCCTTCTCCTTTCACCAGAACTATGGGAAAGCGTTTGTACGTCGCCATGATAAATTTATCAGAAAGCGCTATCAGTTCATCCGTTGTCATATATGTTTATTCTCCGATCATCTACAAAAGGATTCAAGGGATCAAGGGGTCGAGGATTCGAGTGAAATGAATGCAAAGAAGCAGCAACACTTGAACCCTTGAATCCTTGGTTCTTTAAGAAGATAGCGACTTCTTCTGAAATGACACTCATAATACTATTTCCGTCCCGATTCCCATATCTGTGAAAATCTCAAGCAGTATGGCATGTTTCAGGCGTCCGTCAACGATATGGGCTTTTTTAACACCCCCGTTGAGTGCCTTGAGACAGCACTTCACTTTGGGATACATGCCCCCTTTGATAACTCCCGTATCAATCATGTTGACGACATCTCTGTCAGTCATGGTATTGATCAAATGCCCTTTGGCATCAATAACACCCTCCACATCAGTCAACAAGACCAGCTTCTCCGCCTTAAGGGCAGCCGCCACTTCACCTGCAACAATGTCGGCATTGATGTTATATGTTTCACCATTGTCTCCCAGACCGGTAGGGGCGATCACAGGGATAAAACCATCATTTTCAAGGGACACGATAAGTTTCGCATGGATATTCTTGACTCTTCCGACCAGCCCGATGTCGATAATCTCCGGAGGCGTATCCTTGGCCTTTTCTTCACTTAAATAATACTTTTCCGCCCGGATCAGCTCCCCATCCTTACCGCTCAGGCCTACGGCCTTGCCGCCATGCTGATTTATAAGCCCCACAATCTCCTTGTTAACCTTACCGACGAGGACCATCTCTACAATATCCATTGTCTCTTGGTCAGTCACACGCATGCCTTGAACAAACTTGGAGTCCTTTCCCAGCTTTTTCAAGAAATCACCTATCTGCGGACCGCCTCCATGAACCACTACGGGATGAATACCGATGTATTTCATCATCACCACATCTTTGGCGAATAAATCTTTCAACTCCTCATCGACCATGGCGTGGCCGCCGTATTTGATGACAATAGTTTTGTTATAAAACCGGCGTATATACGGAAGCGCTTCCAGGAGAATTTCAGCCCGTTCAATAGATTTTTCTACATCACCCATATATACTCCAAGATTAAATCCTATATTCTAAATTCTGAACTTTGTATTTTAATTCTTCTGTTATCCAGTCGTAAAAAAGATTCGATGATTCAGGGGTTCAAGTGATCGAAACTTTCACTCGAATCCTTGACCCCTTGACCACTTGAATCCTGAAGGTGCCATCAACTTTTTAATCTTTCTGGGTATAATTCCCCGCCCCTTGGGGCGAATAGATTGACTAAACCAGTTGATACCCCGCTGCTTGCGGCGGGGTAGTTCATTTATAGTTAGAGGATATACCTACTCAAATCCTCATCCTCGACGATGTTCTCCAGTTTTTCCTTTACATAATTCGCGTCAATAACTTCTTCCTTCCCCGCCATATCAGGGGCATTGAAGGAAATATCATCCAAAAGGGTCTCCATGATTGTATATAGACGCCTGGCCCCGATGTTCTCTGTCCTATCATTCACAACCGCCGCCACTTCTGCTATCTCCGCAATTGCGTCGTCCGTGAAAGAGAGCTTAACTCCTTCCGTTGCCATCATCTCGATGTACTGCTTAATAAGCGCATTATGGGGTTCCGTCAATATCCTGATGAATTCCTCTTTACCGAGGGAATCCATCTCAACCCTGATGGGAAATCGTCCCTGAAGCTCCGGAATCAGATCAGATGGTTTCGAGGAACTGAACGCACCCGCCGAAATAAAAAGTATATGGTCAGTCCTGACCATGCCATACCTTGTATTCACAGTGGAACCTTCCACAATCGGCAGGAGATCCCTCTGCACACCTTCTCGCGAAACGTCCGGACCGTGAGTCCCGTCACTTCCAACAATCTTATCAATCTCATCCAGAAATATGATCCCCGATTGTTCTACACGTTCAATAGCCGCCTTCGTGACTTTGTCCATGTCCACCAGTCTTTGAGCCTCCTCACTTTCGAGTACTTCCAGCGCTTCGGGGATCTTTATCCTTGTCTTTTTTTTCTTCTGGGGAAAGATATTTCCAAACATCTCTTTAATGTTCAATCCCATGTCCTCGACGCCGGAAGAAGTAAATACCTCTATCATCGGACCGGTTCGGGATTCCTGTATCTCCATATCAACGTATCGATTGTCCAGTTTCCCTTCATGAAGAAGTCTGCGCATCTTTTCACGAGTGTTATCAAATTGCGGAGCTTGCTCAGCTTCATGAAGTTCCAAATGTCTGTCTGAAACTAAATCTTCCAATTTCTTCTCAACGGGTTTCGGCGGAAGTAAGATATCCAGAAGCCTCTCTTCCGCAATCTCGGCAGCCTTCGGCTTTATATTTTCCTTTTCCTCAGATTTAACCATATTCACGGCCAGCTCAACGAGATCACGAACCATGGACTCTACATCTCTTCCTACGTAACCTACCTCGGTGAACTTTGATGCCTCTATCTTCAAAAATGGAGAGTTGTCCAGTTTCGCCAGTCTCCGGGCAATCTCTGTCTTTCCTACACCGGTTGGCCCAATCATAATGATGTTTTTGGGAGATATCTCTTCTCCAAGCTCCTTTGTTACATTTTGACGCCTCCACCGGTTTCTGAGCGCAATGGCAACTGCCCTTTTGGCCTCACCCTGACCGATGATATACTTATCTAATTGCTCTACAATCTCTCTTGGTGTTAATTGTTTAGACGACATATATTATTCTTATCATCCTTTCGATTTCACATTTTTACTGTCGTCTGCGTCCCGATGCATATCCAGTTCTTCGACTGTAATATTGTCATTCGTATAAATGCAGATTCCCGATGCGATTTTCAAAGCCTCTTTCGCTATCTCTGTTGCCGTCAAATCAGAATACCTGACAAGTGCGCGTGCAGCAGCTAGTGCATATGGACCTCCAGACCCTATAGCCATCACATCATCGTCAGATTCAATGACATCGCCGTTCCCTGATATGATCAAAAAATGTTCCTTACTGACGGCAATCATTAATGCCTCAAGATGCCTCAATATCCTGTCGGTCCTCCAATCCTTCGTAAGTTCAACGGCCGCCCTCAACAAATTACCTTTATACTGCTCCAGCTTCTGATCAAACCTGTCAAAAAGGGTAAATGCATCGGCTGTCGTACCTGCAAAACCGACAATAACTTGATTATTATACAACCTGCGAACCTTTCTCGCACCATGTTTCATGACTGTTACATCAATTGTTACCTGACCGTCACCGGCAACCGTAACTTTTCCTTTATGTCTGACGGCCAATATGGTTGTTCCTTTTATATTCATGAGTGGTTTTAGACCTCCCGAATAGTCTTGTAAATTATTTTACCTTGATAGAATTTTCTCCTGCCGGATGAGCTCCATCTTTTTTGAGAATATCTCGTCCGGCCTTCGGATGCGCTTTATCGTATACTTCCATGAGTCTGCCCACACTTACAGACGTATATTTCTGTGTTGTGGAAAGGCTCTCATGGCCAAGAAATTCCTGAATGGACCGCAGATCAGCACCGGCTTCCAGCATATGTGTGGCAAAGGTATGTCGCAGCGTATGGGGGCTTATTTTTCTTCCCAATCCACTCGCAAGAACCAATTTATCCAGAATCCTTGCTACGCTCCTTGTACTTAATCTTGCACCTTTATTGTTGACAAAGATCGGACCATTATAATCATTTATTACATTTTTCCTTGAAATTTCGCATTTTTTTTCAAGATAGGCTCTTACGGCTGCTATTGCCTTATCACCGATGGGAACTATCCTTTCTTTCTTTCCCTTCCCTCTGACCTTCATCAGCCCCTGTTCATAATCGATATCCCTCATATTCAGACCCACAAGCTCGCTGAGACGAACACCCGAAGAATAAAACAACTCTACAATGGCCTTGTCTCTTATACCGATTGCGTCTAAACGACCTTTTGCGTCCAGCACAGTAAACATTTCATCCACGGAAAGAAACGCAGGTATATACTTTTCCGTTTTTGGTGTCTGAACCATTGCGGCCGGGTTAATTTTTAATTTTCCTTTACGATGTAAATAATCAAAAAAAGTTCTTAGTGCGCTCACTTTTCTTGATATGGTTATCTTCTTGAGTCTTTCACGATATAGCGATCCCAGAAAGGCCCTGATTGCCATATAGTCAATGTCAATCATGTTATCTGTATCAACTTTTTTTTCAGAAATATTGTTGGCGTCGAGAAATTGCTTGAACTGCCTTACATCTGCAAGATAATTTTTTCGCGTATTTGGCGAAAGGTTCCTCTCGACATCCATGTGAATTCCGAAATCTTCGATTTCCTTTTCCATATCTCTTAAAAAATAAGAGCCACGAAATTTAATTTAAATTTAAGCACTTCCGTACTCTCTCGTGGCAAAAAATAAAACTAAATACAGTTAATTATTAAAAAACAGCCAGTAAACTGCAAGACCCTTATATTTTCTTCGATTGTATCTCTGAAATATATAGATCACCTCACATCTTGTATTTACCAAAATCCTCAGGAGAAAGATTTTCAAGAAATTCTTTTAATTTTTCATCTTTTAAATTATCGAGCTCTGTTATCTTCTTGCCAAAATCTACATTTCTCGATTTTTCGATGACTTTTTCATCGACAAATATTTGGGCATTAGCCCTTAAGGCCAATGCAATCGCATCACTTGGCCGGGAATCAACCACCATAGTTTCATTATTCTTAAGCAAATGAATATTGGCAAAAAAGGTGTTATTTCTGAGATCGTGTATCTCAATCTTGACTACTTCAACACCAAGAGTCTTCAAAAGCTCAAATATTAGATCGTGCGTCATAGGCCTGGAAAAAGTTATTTTTTCCAGTTCTGTTGCAATTGCGCTGGCCTCAAAAAGGCCTATCCATATGGGGATCGCCTTTTTCTCATCAAGGTCCTTCAAAATTACAATAGGAGTATTCGTCAGCGGATCTATCGTTAATCCGGCAACCTTCATCTTAATAAACATTTAGCAACCTCCTCTTTCGTGAGTTCTCCCCTCAGGGAATGGAGATACGCATCTATTATCATAACAGAAACGGTTTTACCGATCAGTTCATAATTCCCTTCAAAGTTCACGACTTTATTTGTCCTTGTCCTCCCTGTCAAATCCTTGTGGGAGTTTTTACTAATTCCTTCAACAAGAATTTCTTCCTTATTGCCTATCATAGCTCTATTTCTCTCGATGGTGTGTCTGTCTTGAAGATCCTGAACCATTCGCAGTCTGTCACGCTTAATACATTCACTGACCTTATCTTTAAGTTCTGCAGCAGCAGTCCCTTCGCGTTCCGAATACTTGAAGGAAAAAGAACTATCAAACCTGATTTTCCCCATCATGTCAATAGTCGCCTGAAAATCTGTATCTGTTTCACCGGGAAACCCGACGATGATATCCGAAGTAATGCTTATGTCAGGACAAACGGTTCTGAGTTTATCCACTTTTTCATAATAATCAGCAAATGTATAACACCTGTTCATCATTTTTAGAATCCTGTCAGATCCCGACTGCACCGGCAGATGTATATGTTCACACAATATATCAACCGCTGAAAAACAATTTATCAACTTGTCGGATAGGTCTTTCGGGTGCGAGGTTGTAAATCTTATCCTCTCTATACCGCTAATCGTTCCAATCTCCTGAACCAAATCCGTGAAATCATGTACAATGCCATTAGTTCCACAATAAGAATTGACATTCTGCCCAAGGAGAGTAACCTCTCTAATACCGCTAGCAGCAAGTGTTTTAACCTCATCAACAATATCACAGAATTTTCTACTCTCTTCCTGACCACGGACATAAGGAACAACACAGTATGAGCAAAAATTATTGCATCCTTGCATTATAGTCACATAAGAACTGACCTTCCCGTTTTTTGACCGAGGCAGAATTCCGAGTGACTTTACGGATTCGTGAAATTCCGTTTTGACTTGCGGCATTCCCGTCTTTTCTATCATTTTTATAAACTCAGGGAGATGACATATGTTATGAGTGCCGAAAACCAGATTCAGATAAGGCGCTTTTTCGATGAACTTAGCCCCCCACTGCTGAGCGAGGCACCCCCCCACTCCGATAATGAGTTCAGGCTTTTTCTCTTTTAATTTTCTTAATCTGCCTAGTTGACTGTACACCTTCTGGG
>DASPQI010000241.1:0-15923 GCA_035625045.1 Syntrophales bacterium
TCGGTGGATTGCTGTTTTTGTATAATTCCCTCCAGAGCGGCAGCAGCTTTGATGCATCAACAGGTATACTGCTTTCAATCGTGGCCATGGCTACCTGGGCTGGTTACACGGTTACGCTTTATTATCTGGGAGGGGCCGATCGAGTTGCAGTCCTGGCGGTACAGCTGACTATCGCCACCCTGTTAATCGTGCCGTTCCTCGGAATCTATGTGCTTTCATCGCCTCTGGTGTTTGTGTTTGATATATGGTCGATTCTCGGTGTTCTCTTCTCCGGCGTCATCTCTTCCGGCATCGCTTATCTCCTTTATTTCAAGACGATCGAGAGCATCGGAGCGCCGATGGCCGCATCCTTTCTGTTTTTGATTCCGTTCGTCAGCCTGCTTGGTGATGTAATGCTGAAAGAACTCCCGCCGCCAATCGCACTGACAGGCGGCGTGGTGGCAATTTTAGGAGTGGCTCTTATTAAGAAAGAGAGCCTTTAATTACAGCCAGGCTCAGCATGGCAATATTACTTGACAGAGAAGACACTGAAATCACGACATATTTTTTATGTAGTTGAAATTATTATACATATTAGTGCTCATATTTTGTGCAATCCGGTGCAAATTTAGATCAGATAAGCAATTGTGATAATAATTAACAAAGTTATCAACAAGGTTATCCACATAAAAGTTTATATCTTAATCCATAGGATGATAACTTATGATCTTTAGAACTAGTCGGAAGATTTCTGGGAAGATGGGTCATAAAGAGAAGAAAGAAAAGTTAGCATGAAATTTGTTTCCTATGACAGCATTGAAAAGATTGAGACTGAAACTGAAATAAGAAGTGCAGATTTAGATACTATTCACGATTTCAAGTTGACCTGGGATCCGTATGTTGATGAAAAAATTTTAAAGGAAAAGGACAGAAACTTTAACTATCGCATCTTCGAATGGGATAGGATCATCCTTATGTCACTTAATTTAAAATTTGATGACAAGTGCTTTGCAGCATATACCGGCGCATGTCTGGACGGCTTGTTATCTCTGCGTCATCAAAATAATTTTTATCTTGATTTTTTTGCCACGGCCCCCTGGAATTATTTTGGTACCGCAGGCAGGATGAGGAGAATAGGATCAGGCCTTGTTTATTTTACTATTAACACGAGCATGTCTTTAGGTTTGAACGGAGAATTTTATCTTTATGCGTTGAAGGATGCCGAGAAATATTGTGAAATGATAGGGATGCTTCATACAGGCAGTTTCAAATTTGGTCTGGAAAAGTTCCACATGCCTAAAGATAACGCAGCCATGTTTGAAAGAGGTTTCAGAAGGTACGTTATTAGCGCTTAGGCTATTTGAGCCAGTAAAAGCAATGCTGTCACGTTTATATCTATTGGAGAGATATGGAGCCGTAGAAAATTTTTGTAATCTGTGAGTTGACAAGATCAGGCATTTTGAAATGGAAGCCGCTAAAGTCGATCATCGATATCCCGCGGAATGTGAAGAGTGGGTTACCCTCCGGGACGGTTACGCCGTCTTCCTACGGCCCATTAAGCCCACGGACGGCCCGCTGCTTCTTGATTTTTTTCAACAACTTTCTCCGGATACCATATACTTTCGTTTCCTTACCCATTTAAAAAGTCTGCACCCGGACCTTCTCAAGCATTATGTGGAGATTGATTATGAAACGCATTTCGCCCTTGCGGCTGTCATCACGGAAGAAGGAAAAGAATCCATCATCGGCACCTGCCGTTACATCGTCAAAAATAAGGCGGATCATGCGGAGCTTACGATTGTCCTGAGAAATGACTGGCAGAGGAGGGGATGCGGTAAAATCATGGCCCCAAAGGTGGTGGACTTAGCCAGATCGAAAGGAATATCCAGCATAGAGATACTCTTTGATTATCGAAATGAAGGGATGATACGGCTTTTTGCCTCACTAGGATATCCTGTGAAATACGAATCATCCATTCTCGACATTGCCGACCGAATGGAAATCTTTCTCAAGGAAATTACACTTTAACGTAACCCGCATCCTGGTTTCCAACAGGCAACTGAGGATGTTTCACCATTCCGGAATGAGGGGTTTCTAATCGGGAAGGCTTTACTCCGAGGGTGGGGGCTTCACCTTTTTTTTTCTTACTTTTTTTATCTCTTCGAAAATGCTAGGTAATTTTTTTTCCTCCAGTGTATATGTGTTATGAAACTTTTGCAGACCTTTTCTGTCATAAGCCTTTCTATCGACTAAATATTCGCCTTTTAAAGTATCTAAATATTTTACCTGGCCATTATCATAATAGGTTTTACAAATTTCATTAACAGGTTCAGATGCAATTAATGGTTCATTATCCCATGTGCACTCCCATGCTAAAGATCCATCCTGATAATTCCCCTTCACTGTGCCATTAAGAACTGATTCTGACGATTTTTCTTTGAATCCGCCTGTGAAAGAAAACTCATATGTTAACTGCTGTTTTATATTCTGCTCCCATGTAAGATCACCTACTGGGTATTTCTCATATCTCTTTTCATAAGGTGTGATCAAAGCCGGTATCTCTCCTTCCGAACCAATGACGCGATCCTTGGGATTATATAATACTTTGACTATCTCTTTCTTGACAGGTGACCCGGCAAACTTCTCCTTAAAATCGCTGGTTTTTTCTGCGTAAGTGATTTCGTAAACAACTTCCTTGGGATGTTTATTAGAATATCGGCTGATGATTTTTCTCGTAATTTGACGATCGGTAACTATTTCCTTGTTAAAGAACGATGAGCCAATAAAAGCGACAACGATAAACAGGACCAGAATATAAGGCCAATATTTATTCATATTTACCCGTCCTCACACAATGTTATCGAAAATCAGCATTGGGTCCAAACTGTCTTAGCGCAAGCGAATGAGCTGAATAGCAAGCGAAGAATCTTTCCAATTCGGCAATTTCTGTCACGCATAGTTCTGTATACTTTAGTGACGGTTTTGTCAATACAGTGGATACAAACGTTTAAACGATTTTGCGATGCATCTAATATAGACACGACCTTGAGAAATAAATTACATCAGGTACGTCTGGAGAGTCTTATAACTCTGCGAAACGTCATTAGTGAAGGATGCTCCAACACGCATACTATCTCTGGAATCAATAACTCTGCGTGACTCACATGTCATATATAACGGTTTGTTATCATCGGGAAGGACAAAAACTACTTCAAATTTAGACTTTTGCGGAGCAACCGACAACTTATGCTTTTCGTCTTTAGGGATTGTAATTTGCATGCCTCCGAGGGAAATATCAGTTATTACCGCGGTATCTAACTTTGTTGCTCCGTTACTGTATTGTTTGATTAGAGCAGGAGCTAAAACTGTTTTTCTTCGATGACTGCGTCTCTCTGAGCTTATCTCCTTGATTGTCTTTCGCATTTGTAAGTAAGCGGTAAGTACAGTTTCAATTATTGACGATAGAGACTGTCTTTCTTCTAAAGAAATTGCCACGAGAGATTCTTGCAAATTTCTGTTTACACGGAAACATATAAGACTATCTTTTTTCATGATGATCACCTCATGATTCAACATTTGGTGTTATTTGCGCTTTATTCCACAAGGTATTGTGACTGTCAAGAAAAAAACTATTTGCATCCGGAATTATCTGTTTGCAAACCGCAGCTGTCACCCTGAATAGTAAACGGAAAAGGGCTTTGAATGTGACCGGGAGAAAATCCCTTATCACCTGTCGGCAGGTAGCCTTTACACTAAAGGCGGCGTCGGCCTACTTCGGCCCTACCGGACGGGGGTGAAGCGGCTCAGGTAAGAATGGCGAGGGACCCCAGACCTCAATACGAACATTTGTAGCAAAGGAGCTCTGCAATGTATTTACGAGTGAATTCCACGATTCACTTTGAGAAAAATTTGTCCAATCATCCATGCTCTTCCATACACCGGTTACAAGCACAGCGGGACTTTCCTTTATATTACGATGTGCCCTTATCTCAACAATCCCTTCGGATTTGAGTGCAGGGACTATGGCCTGCTTTATCCAGTTGAAGTATACCGCCTCATCAACGCCCGGCACAAGGTCATAGGCAAGATGTACTTCGATCATCGGCATCACCTTACGACAATTGAATGGATAACAAGCTGATTTGTTTTTATAATACGAAGAAAGGCGGTATGATGTCAAATCATTTTTACTGTTCTTATCTAGCTTGAACTCCTTGACAATCTAATTCGGATATTTTATTCTTTTATAGAAAATTTCTGAGTTGAAAAAGGAGTGGAACAAAATGGTAAAGTTTCCATCAGCCGAATGGGTAGAAAAATTCAAAGATGCCGTGAATAGCAGTAAAAGCTATGCGGAATCCGCAAAGACATGGGAGGGAGATTTCGTATTCGAAATCAAGGCGGATGGCGCGCTAAAACAGGACTTCTTTATTTACATAGATCTGTACCATGGCCAATGCAGAAAAGCCCATGTCATAGAAGATCCAGCTTCAGTCAAGACAGAATTCGTGTACTCAGGGCTGTATTCGAACTGGCTGAGGCTCTTGAACAAGGAGATTGATCCGATAAAGGGGCTTATGACAGGCAAGTTCAAGCTTAAAGGCAACATGGCCAAGATCATGCGGTATGTAAAAGCAGCGAAGGAACTAGTAAACTGCACAACAATGGTCGAAGCCGAGTATTTGTAGTCCAATGAGGCTCGCTCTTCACTGGACGGGGCTTCACCTACTTCTGAAGGACAGCGTCCCTCAGACTCCCTGTCGGAGGAATATTGATGTGGTGGTTCCGCTCTCCCGAGGTACGTTTCGGGCAGGAAGCATTAGATTCGCTTTCCACACTCAAAGGCAGCCGGATATTCTTTGTCACAGATAAAAACATGGTTGGACTGGGTATACTTGATCTGGTTCTAAGCAAATTCGCGGCTGGCGAAATCATTTTTGAGAAATTTGCCGAGGTCGAACCCGAACCCGCCCTGGAAACCGTTCTCCTCGGACTGGAAAGGGTCAAGGAGTTCCGTCCTGACTGGATAATCGGGATAGGCGGCGGGTCATGCCTCGATGTGGCTAAGGCGATCTCTGTCCTATATGAGAACCCCGGGATTGCAGCCGAAGACATATCGCCGTTGAACCCGGACATTCAATACCGGAAAAAGGCGGGGTTAATCGCCATACCGACTACAAGCGGTACAGGGTCTGAAACGACCTGGGTAACTATGATTACGAGCAAAGAGGAAAAGCGCAAGTTATCTCTGGCCCATCCTTCGATAATACCTGATATCGCTGTCGTGGACCCTCTACTTGTGGCAGGTCTCCCGCCGAGATTAACCGCGGCTACGGGGTTCGATGCGCTGGTTCATGCTATTGAAGCGTATTCTTCCGATTGGAAGAATGACTTCTCCGACGGCCTGGCACTGGATGCTATAAAACTTATCCTTGGTAACATATCGGCGGCATGCGGCAATCCCCAAGACATCGCGGTCAGAGAGAAGATGCATAATGCGGCGTCGATCGCCGGGCTTGCCTTTGGCAATTCGCAGGCCGGGCTTATCCATGCGCTTGGGCATACACTGGGGGCAATCTTTAAGGTACCACACGGTGAATCGCTATCTATAGTTTTCCTCAATACCTTCAGGTTCAACTCAAAGACTTGCCTGAGCCTATACGCCGATATCGGCAGGTTCGTCGGAATCTATAGGAAGACTGATGACGAAGTCTTCGATGAGTTATATTCCAAACTGGACAGACTGCTGACAGACTTGAGACTACCAAAATCACTCAAGGATTTCGGCGTATCCAGAGAAGATTTTGAAGGCAGCCTTGAACTTCTGATCGATAATACAGTCGCTGACCCATCGAGCGTAACCACGATCAGGCCGCCGAACAATGACGAACTCAGGGAGCTTCTTGTGAATATCTATGAAGGAACGATTTCCGATATTTGAATAGCGGGAATATCAAGAGGGTGATTGATCATGTTCGGCTACAGGAACAAAATACTTTTTATAAATCTGGCCGATAGAATATATCGTACGGAAGAATTGAATAGAAGTTTCGTCGAACAGTATCTTGGCGGGTCGGGACTGGCTGCCAGATACCTGGCGGAGATCATAAAAGACATTCCGGGAACGGTAGACGCATTCAATGAAAGGACGCCGCTCGTTATCATGACGGGGCCGCTGTCCGGGACGAAGGCCTCGGGGTCCGGGAAGTTCGAGATATGCTCCCTGAGTCCAAGAACGGGCTTGTGGGCGGAGAGCAATATCGGAGGGAAATTTGGTCCGGAACTGAAGCTACTTGGCTACGACGGGATTATTATAACCGGAAAAAGCGACAAGCCCGTGTCGATCTTTCTGGAGGATGATGATGTGAAGTTCCTGGATGCCTCGCGCCTGTGGGGTTTGACCAATAACGAGACTTGGAGAACCCTTGATAATGAAAACCCTGAGAAAAAATTGAAGATACTCAGCATAGGCCAGGCCGGAGAGAACCTGGTCCTGTTCGCCAATATACGGAACAACGATGGAAAATCGGCGGGCCGGGTGGGTCTCGGTGCGGTCATGGGATCTAAGAAACTCAAGAGCATTGTCCTCGTCCGGAAGAGCGAAAAAAGTTCCCGCGAGTTCCCGGTAAGCAACCCGGAGAAATTCAAGGAGGCCGTAGCAGATTCCCTGAAGACCATCCAGGAGACCATGATGTTCCAATTGATGAAATCGCTCGGAACGTCCGGGTACATGGGAATGGGCAATGAATGGGGCGACACTCCTTGCAAATACTGGACGCAAGGATCATTCGAGCCTGTGGAGGAAATAAGCGGATCTGTAATGGCGGATAAATATCTTGTGGGACGGAACCCCTGTTACGCGTGCAGTATGGGATGCGCCCGGGTTATAGAAGTTAAAGACTCGGTTGATCCGCGTTTCAATGTCGGCCGGACCCACGGACCCGAGTACGAGACGTTAACGGCCTTCGGCGGGTTGATCCTGAACAAAAATATCGAATCGATCTTCTATGCGAATCAGTTGTGCAACGAATACGGTCTGGATACGATTTCCTGCGGCAGTGTCATTGCATATTGCTACCTGCTGTTCGACAAGAAAATTATCAAGGCCAAGGACCTGGATGGAATCGAGCCGGCGTGGGGTGCAATGGAACCGGCATTTGCGTTGATTGAAAAAATTGCTAAGAGACAAGGTGTCGGTGAACTGCTGGCCCGCGGCGTCGATGCGGTTGGCGCGCATTTCGGGCCTGAGGCTGAGGCATTGGCAGTTTCCATCAACAAGAACGAAGTACCGATGCATGACCCCAGGGCGCTCTTCGGCAGCGCCGTCATGTATGCGACCTCGCCACGGGGCGCCTGCCATCTTCAGGGTGAAATGTACAACGTAGAGCTTGGTGGCCAGCGACCGGATATTGGGATAGAGACTGAGGACAGATTTCAGGATACAGGTAAAGGCCGGGTCTGTGCCCTCTCCCAAAATTTGACCACGATCTACAGCTCAATGATCCTCTGCCATTTCCATCTTCCCAATATCCAGCAGATATGCAACCTGCTCACCTTAGAAACAGGCAAGGAATACTCCTGGGAAACACTTAACACCGTCGGTGAACGGATTTTCAACCTCAAGAGGTTGATAAACCTGAAGCAGGGGTATACCACTCAACATGAACGACTGCCTCACCTGCTCACACAGCCGCTGGAAGGAGGCACCGAAGGCAATGTTCCGGACTTGGAGGCACAGTTGAACGACTACTACGAATTCCGCAAGTGGGACAGAAGGACAGGGAGGCCGACGGCTGAGAAACTAGCGGAGCTGGGGTTAAGAGAGCTTGCTGACGAATTGAAATAAGTAGCTTCCGAACAACCTTCCACATACTCCAATCGACTATCCATGGTTAAAATTTTTCATATCTCCAGCATGGTCTGCGATATTCTGGCAGTGATCGGAAATCCTCTCCAGGTTGATGAGCATTTCAATAAAGACAGGACCCGCCTGCACCTGGCAGACACCTTTATAAAACCTTTCCTGATGTCTCTCCCTTGACTCTTTAACCTTCCTATCCACAACTTCTTCACGATCCGTGATCGCCTTGATCTTAGCCTCATCCGCTTTCTCCATCAGAGAAATGGCGTCTTTAAGATTATCCACAACCAACTCCACAATCTCATTCAGGTCCTCATGGCCCCACTTTGTAAATGAAATTTTCCGTTCGTATTTCTGTTTTATCAGATTTGCCAGATTGACGGCATGATCGGCAATTCTTTCAATATCATCAACCACGCCTGAATAGGAAAAAAAGACCCTGGATAAATCCTCTGAAAGAGAGTCGCTTGGAATCCTGCATAGATAACTGCCGACTTCTCTCCTCAGGTTATTTACCACCAGCTCCACGTAAAGGATATCTTTTCTGGCACTTTCCTTAAACCCTTTCAATAGATCCATTGCCTTCACAAGCATTCCACGGGCAAGCACCAGCTCTCTTCTCAGCTCTTTCTTCACGCACTCCAGGGCGTCTTCCGCCTTCGATAAACACATTTCATTGAGAAATTCAGGCCAGATCGGCAGTATTTCCGCCTTACCGGGGAGCAGATATTCGACCAGATAAGAAAAGGGTCTGAGCAGAAAAATAAAGACAAAGGCAATCACTGCATTGAACAGGAGATGTCCGTAAGCGATCTGCTGGGGTACATCGTTTGTAGCGAGTCTAAGTACCTGGACAATTACTGTTGCCGCGAAAATGCAGATCAACGCCCCAAAAAGTTTAAAAAGAAAATGGGAGAGGGCGCTTCTCTTTCCGTTGATATTTGATACAAACCCCGCCATCAGGGCTGTTACAGCGGTACCGATGTTGGCGCCGTAAACAATGGGCAGTGCGTTATCGAGGGTGATAAGATTCTGCTGGGCCATAATCACCAGGATGCTGATGGGAATCGCGGAAGAGTGAATTAGAAAGGCAAAAAGAAGCCCGATCAAAACACCCATAACCGGATTTCTTGTCTCCTGAGAAAACTGGAGGAAAGACTGACTGTCTTTCAAAGGTGCCGTCGCCTCTGAAATAAGGCTTAGACCAAAGAACAGCAAACCGAAATAAAAGATTCCCTCACCGAACGATTGCCATTTCTCCTTGCCGAAAGACCACAGCAGGCCGCCGATCATAATAAAGACCGGTGCGGCATCCGTAATCTTCCAGACCACCAGTTGAACGGTAAAAGTTGTTCCGATATCGGCCCCCAGGATGATCCCCAGAGAGCGATAAAAGCTCATCAACCCGGCACTTACCATTCCGACCGTTAAAACGGATGTGGCGGTGCTGCTTTGAAAGAGAACAGTGGTCACGATGCCGGTGATCAATCCGTAAAAAGGATTTTTTACGGCAAACTGGAAATATTCGCGCATCCGGACATTGCTGAATTGCTGCTGCACCTCCGTGCTCAAGCGGATCATTCCGTACAAAAACAAGGCTACACCGGTAGCAAACAGCAGAATCCCTTTTATCATTTCAGCTGCTCTCTTTAATCATCGGTTCTTTTTCTTTGCATCGGATTTCCGTTTCATAATATCGCCTAATGAACCGAGCGATGCAGGGACTTTATTGACATATTCACGAAAATCTTCTTCGGACTCTTTTTCTGTCTTGCGCGACACATCCTCCTGTGATTCTGCCTCCGGTATGGACAAGGATATCCTTTTTTGATCACTGTCTATGGCATCAATTCGGACATCGATAGACTGTCCCACATTTACAACATCACTGGGATGAGTGATTTTCCTGCCCTTGCCAAGTTTCGAGATATGGATGAGGCCGTCTACCCCCGGACCAAGATTAACAAAGGCGCCGAACTTCGTTAGCTGCACAACTGTTCCTGTATGAAAAGTCCCTTCGGGATATTTTGCCGGCACTTCATTCCAGGGATCGGGCAACGTTTCTTTCAGAGACAAACTGATACGGTTTTCCTGCCAGTCCAGCTTGGTAATGGCTACATCCAAAGTTTGACCGATGGACAGGCGCTCATGAATATCTTTCACCCGATCCCATCCTATCTCCGAGATCGGAAGGAGTCCCTGTAGGCCGCCGATGTCCAGAAAGGCGCCAAAATCCCTGATGGAAACAACGGTTCCTTTTATTATCATCCCTTCATGGAGTGTCGCCTTCAGCGCTTCTTCCTCTTTTTTCTTTTGCTCTTCCAAAATAGCCCTGGCGGATAGTATGATGTTACGACCCCTCTCGCCATATTCAGTAATTCTGAAAGACAGGCGGCGGCCGGTATAGCTCTTCATGTCCTCCGTACGCTGGAGGTCTATCTGAGAATACGGGCAGAATCCCCTCATCCCGCCTGCTATCTTGATCTCGAAGCCCCCTTTGACCTCTTTTTCCACAACACCCTCAATGGGGATTCCGTTTCGCCAGACCTCTTCTATGTAAGTTCGCGCGGAATCTCCTGCACCTATCTTAGTCGTAAAAAGCTTCTCATTATGTTTCGATGAGAGAAAATAGGCAGTAATAGAATCCCCCTCCTTTACTGACAGATTACCGCTTTCATCGTTCAATTCCTTTTTGTCCAGATATCCTTCGCTCTTCCCCCCCAGATCAAGGAAAATCCAGTCTTTGGTAATTTTGACGATGACAGCTTCAATCTTCTGCCCGGGCTTCAAAAAATCTTTTCGCATCCGGGTTTTTTCGAACAACTCCGCAAAACTCTTTTCTTCATCCATATGACACTATTCCTATTTTTAATTCATGAATGGTTTTTTTCGATGTTATTAACGAAAAAACTTAAGTTTATATCAATGATTTATGCATCATAAACTGTTCTTTTGTTTTTTTCAATTGGATAAAGTCTTGATCAAAACAAATGCAGGAAGCAGGTCGGATAACTAATGTAAAATAACCAGGGAAGACTTGAGGTCTCCCCTGGTTAGGGAGGGAAGAAGAAGTGTTTTCAGTCTTTTAATCCCGATGGAACTTGACTTCCATCATAAGAAGAACAATCCCGACAAGAAATAAAACAGCGAGTACAATACTTTCAGGTGTATTGAGCCGGGTCTGATGAAGGTGAAATTCTGAAAGAAGCGCCATGATCTGCGTTGATATCAATGTTTCCATGTCGATGTCCTTCTGTCATGGGGAATATCTACTGTTGCTAATGTAGATTTGCTTTAACCTTAACAACATGGCAAGGAAAATGCTGTGACACCGATCACGAATAATTTATTTCATATGGTCATTGCCATAAAATTTGGCTTTCTATGAGATGATATATTTTTCTGTCGCAAATTTTTTTTTAATTATATATTATGTCAAGAAAAGCTGGAATACCGGCCTATAAAATGAATCGGGAAAACACATCATCAGGATGCTAAATTGAAAGCAATAAAATTGGAAAGCAGTAAAGATGGGGAATTGCGGAAAGAAACTTCATTCCAGATTCTAATCGTCGATGATTCTCCAGATGTCCTGAATGTGCTTACAGATATTTTTATATATCATGGCTATCATGTACGCTCTGCGTCAAGCGGGCATATGGCGCTAAGATCAGTGGCGGTTGAGCCGCCGGATCTGATCCTGCTGGATATTAAATTGCCAGATATGAGCGGTTATGATGTATGTCGTCATTTGAAATCCGACGAGCAGAGCCGTATGATTCCCGTGATATTTATAAGCGGCCTTGTCGGGGCCGCCGACAAAGTCGAAGGCTTTGAAGCGGGAGGCGTTGATTATGTAACTAAACCGTTTCAGCCGGCGGAAGCATTGGCACGGGTAAAAACTCACATCGCTTTACACCGTTTGCAAAAGCAACTGGAGGGACAAAATATTCAACTACAGCGGGAAATCACCGAGCGCGAGCGGGCCGAAGAGGAATTAAGAAAGCACAAGGCTCACCTGGAAGAAATTGTAGCAGATCGCACTACGGAACTTAGCGTGATCAACAAAGAGCTGCAATGGGAAATTGCCGAGCGTATACAGGCGGAGGCAGCGCTGCGGAAATCTGAGGAAAAATATCGCTCCCTGGCAACAACCGCAGATTCAATGTATCTTGTAGACAGGAATTTTAAGTATCTTTTCATGAATGAGGGCCATAGATTAAGGTTGGGTCAATCATTGGACCGGATCATAGGTAGGCCATATAGCGAGTTCCATTCAGAGAAGTCTACAAAACAGTTTATTGAGATAGTTGAGCGCGTATTCGAAACAGGAATATCCATTATCCAGCATGAATATAGAAGCGAGAGAGATGGGCGGTATTTTCTGGAGACGATAACTCCCGTCACGGATCATGAAGGAAAGACAATAATAGCTGCAACAGTAGCGTCAAAAGATATCACAGAACGTAAAATGGCTGAGAAGGCGCTTCAGGAGAGTGAAGGACTTTATCGAGTTCTCGCTGAGAAGTCATTTGCGGGTGTATATGTGCTGCAGGATGGAAAATTTTGTTTCTTCAATTCCAATGCAGCCTCCTATACCGGCTATACACCGGAAGAATTGATTGGAAAAGATTCGATGAGCATTGTCCATCCCGAAGACAGGGAACAGCTCAGAAAAAATGCTATAGAGATGCTTCATGGAGAGCGCACCCTGCCCTATGAGTTTAGATTAATGACAAAGGGTGGACAAATCAGGTGGTTAATGGAGACTGTAACGTCCATCCTTTGGGAAGGAAAGCGAGCTATATTAGGAAACTGTATGGATCTCTCAGAGCGTAAGAGGATGGAGGAAGAGATAAAGTCTCTCTCGATTACCGATCCTCTGACCGGCTTGCATAACAGGAGGGGTTTCTTGACCCTCGCAGAGCAGCAGTTGAAATTATCTAACCGGGGTGAGGGGGGCATGTTGCTCTTTTTTGCCGACCTTGACGGGATGAAATGGATTAACGATACGCTGGGTCATGAAGAAGGTGACAAGGCGCTTATTGACGTGGCTGTGATACTCAGAGAAACCTTCAGAACCTCCGACATTTTTGCCCGTGTCGGTGGGGATGAATTTGCCATTCTCGTGATAGATGCACGCGGAATATCTCCAGAGATTATCATGACACGATTGCAGGATCAGATTGATAAGCATAACAACGAAAGAAGCCTTCATTACAAAATCTCTATAAGTATGGGCGCGGCATACTATGATCCTGAAAACCCCTGCTCTCTTGATGAACTTATGTCTCGTGCAGATAAATTAATGTATAAACAAAAGAGACGTAAAAATCAGGGCAGGTTCACACTTGATAAAACAGTTTAAGAATTATAGAACTTACACCGGATTCCTTATGAAAAAAAATTTAGACGACTACAGAAAAGAGGTGAACATCCTTAAGGCGAAATCTGAGTCAGCGTATAAAGAAGCAGCTTCAGAAGCCAATCATACCAATTACCCAAAAAGAGAGGGGCATTTCAAGAACCTGATTACTAATAGATGGGTAACATTGATGCCGGGGCTGATGGCTATCTTATTGGCTATTTTCACTCTTATTTTTCTCATCATTTCTGAAGTCCTGAAAAGAGACTGAGTATTTATTTGATAAATTGAAGATAATCGTAGTAATAATCATTGTCATATTTCTTATAATGCTTCTCCGGCTGAAAAAAGGCGGCAATTGAATCATTCAGTCTTATTCAATTTATCATATCCCCAATCCAGGTTTTATTTTTGATGGTTAGGTCTTCGAGATATTGCTCTGCTGAAACTGTGTAATATGTTCAATCGAATCGACAACACGTAGCTCATCCCGGTGAGAATAATATATTTCCAGTTAGAGTAACAAGGTTATGGAACGAAGGAAATTTTTGAAGATTGTGGCAGGTATGTCAGCTATCGCACTTTGTTCGTGTACAGAAAATGCCGGTAAAACTCAGGCTCGACAGGGAGACAAAATGCTTATGGCAGGTCGCGATACAGAAGTATATCTTGCGAGTGTAAATCGCGGGGCTTCCGAACAGGAAATAAAATCGGCAGTTTGTGCTGCGGCTGAAGCAGCCACGGATTTTTCCTGGTTATCCAGGGGAGATTCCGTGTTCATAAAACCCGTCCTTAATTCAGGTTACCCCTATCCGGCCACAACAAGTCCCACAGCCGTCGGAGCCATGGTCGAGCTCCTCAAGAAAAAAGGGGCGCAACGTGTGATTGTGGGTGATATGTCCGGCATTGGACACGTAAAACTCACACAGCAGGGATTCACCGGTAGCACCCGCCGTTTAATGGAGGCAGCAGGCATGACTCGTATTGTCCAGGCGGCTGGCGCGGAAATACACTTCTTTGAAGAAGCGGGATGGGACGCCTTTTATGAAGACATACCGTCCATAGGCTCCCATTGGAAGCGCGGCCTGATGATGCCTGCCATACTCAGGAAGGTTGATCACATTATCCTCATGCCCCGCTGCGGCCGCCACGTGCTTACCGGCGGCACACTTGGACTAAAGGCTGCCGTAGGTTACTGGCGGACAGACACGCGGCTGGAGTACCATCACGATGCGCATACCTTACACGAGAAGACGGGTGAAGGTAACACCGTTGAAACACTGGGCAATAAGCAGCGGCTGGTGCTGACTGCGGCAGATAAGATACTTACGACATTTGGTCCGGATCGGGGCCAGGTTTACGAGCCGGAGAACGGGCTGATTATCGCGGCAGAGTCAGTGATAGCACACGACATGGTGTCTCTAGCCTGGCTCTTGGACAACAGGCGTCACATCTATCCGTCGGACATAGATGATTTTGTGGACAGCAGTCAGTTGGTAGCGGGGATCGGCAATAGATGGGTTGTCGGCCAATTGGGCGGATGGAGGCCGGTCCTCTCCTCTGAAAGGCTAACCAAAAACAAACTCAAAACCATCTGGGATGATCTGGTCCTCAACCATGCTTACAGGGTCTTTGGCGGTGTTCCTAAGGTTATCCTCAAGGCAGCAAATGGAGCGCTCCGAGAAGATTTGAAAAAGAGGCTGAGCGAGATGACCGCCTTTTCAGCCGGCTGATAAACAAGCCTTCATCCCCAATAGAAATACTTTACACCCTCAGCAAGAATGCCCCGATTATGTAACCGACCACCGTCGCACTCCCAACGCCGATCAGTCCCGGAATCATAAAGCTGTGATTCAGGATGTATTTACCGATGCGTGTTGTGCCTGTGCGGTCAAAGTTAATAGCGGACAGGTCGCTTGGATAAAAACAGAAAAAGAAATAAGCATAGCATGCTGGAATCATTCCTATCAGAAGATTGATCGGAATACCGAGCAAGAAGCCGACCGGCACCATGATAAGAAGCGTCGCCGCCTGGCTCTTCACGAATGCCGAAACAATAAACATTGAAACCGCGAAAAGCCACGAGAAGTGCTTGACCATTGCCTGCATGTTGCTGACTAGCTCCACTTTATGAGTGTCAATAAAGGTATCACTCATCCAGGCTATGCCCATAATGGCCAGCACCGCCGCCATTCCGGCTGTGAAGATCGAAGACGACGCGATATGTGCGGCCTTCACCCGCGTGTAAAGCAGAAGGACCGCGCCCGTGGAAAGCATAACAATCTGCACAATGATCGTCATGGACACCGGCTTGCCGTCAACAACAGGAGCCAGTTTGAAGATAGCGATCAGGACAATGGTGACTACTCCCGCAAAAAAGAGCAGTACCGAGCGTTTGGCTTTCTTGGAGATACCTTCATCCAGCAATGACACGCTCTCCTCCAGTTGACGGCGGAATCCCTCATCCTTCAGCCGTTCCTGGAACTCCTCATCCTTATCGAGATCTTTACCGCGCCTCAGGCTCCAGAGCGCTGAGAGAAAAACGCCGATGGCGGTTGCGGGAATGGTGACACAGAGGATATTGAATAGGGTAATATTGTGTCCGGCTTTCAGGGCCATTGCCAAAAAGCTTGTCACGGCCGCGGCAATCGGGCTTGCGGTAATGCCCATTTGTGATGCGATGGAGGACACGGCCATCGGGCGTTCCGGACGTATGCC
>DASPQI010000242.1:0-4929 GCA_035625045.1 Syntrophales bacterium
CTCTTCATTGGATTTGAGATTGGGTGCAAATCCGCCCTCATCACCTACAGCGGTGTTATAACCCTTAGCTTTCAGTATAGACCTAAGAGTGTGAAAAACTTCCGCCGACATACGCAATCCTTCGTGGAAGCTCTTAGCGCCGGCTGGTGTGATCATAAATTCCTGTATGTCCACGTTATTGTCGGCATGCTGGCCGCCGTTCAAAATATTCATCATAGGGACAGGTATATCTTTTGCCGCGACGCCGCCGATATATTTGTAAAGGGGGAGATCCATAGCATCCGCTGCGGCTATGGCACAAGCAAGCGATACGCTTAATATGGCATTAGCGCCGAGGGCGCCTTTATTATCCGTACCATCCAGCGCGATCATCGCTTTGTCGATCTCCCGCTGATGCAGACTATCAATCCCGATTATCTCAGGTCCGATTTTATTTATGACATTATTAACAGCTTTCTCCACGCCTTTACCCAGATAGCGTTTCTTGTCGCCATCACGGAGCTCAAGCATCTCATGCTCTCCTGTTGATGCCCCTGACGGTACGGAAGCACGGCCGATAATTCCTGAAAAAAGTGTCACTTCAGCCTCAACTGTTGGGTTGCCTCTCGAATCCAGTATTTCTCTCGCGTATACGTTGATGATCTCAGTCATATGGCCACCTCCTCATTTCGTTTCGATTTTGTCATAAATATACTAATCCTGATTAAATTTCAAGATCGTTATCAGAAATTTCTTAACGACCTTGATTAAATGCGGAAACTTGTGTAGATCAGATAAAACTAGCTCAGGGGAGATTAGACAGCGTGTCTGAAAAGAAAAGGACGAAGCTTTTTCTCCATCTCAAAAAATGGATGGAAAAAGCAGCCATGGACTATAACATGATCGAAGAGGGAGACAGAGTCCTGGCCGGCGTCTCTGGAGGCGCGGACAGCATCGCGCTCCTTGATCTTCTCAATTCCCCGATGGTCTTTGTACCCCGGTTTTCCATACTGGCGGTAAACATTGACATGGGATTTGATCCGACTTACAATGATTATGGCCGTCTGGAGGCATATCTAAAGGAAAACGACTATAATTACGTTATGGAAAAGACAGATATCGGTCCTCTGTCCCATAGCGATTATAATAAAAAAAATCCCTGTTTTCTGTGTTCCCGGCTGAGGAGGAAAAGGATCTTTGAGATTGCCGCGGAGAGAGACTGTAACAAGATTGCCCTTGCCCACCATAAGGATGATATTATAGAAACGCTGCTCATCAATCTCTTCTATGGCCGGGAGATCAGCACTATGATGCCCAATCAATCGATATTCCGGGGGAAGCTCCATATCATACGGCCCTTCGCGTACATTCGCGAAGAACTGATTAAGAAGTATGTGAAGGAGCGGGGGTTGCCGTCTATTGAGAATCGATGCCCGATGAGCAATAACTCAAAAAGGATGCATATCAAAAAGCTTTTAAGAACGCTGGAGAAGGATAATAAGCATGTCCACGATAATATCTACAAGGCACTGAGGCACGTGAAAGTGGACTACCTACCGTCTGATATGAGAGATATGAAGTAGTTGTCGATTTATGATTTGTCATTCCGGCCTGTGAGCCGGAATCCAGGAAGTATGGCATATTGAGGATACATGGCCAAAAAACAATCATCCGAAAAAATAATTGCCCAGAATAAGACGGCCAGGTTGAATTATTTCATAGATGACACCTATGAAGCGGGGATCGTTCTCGTGGGTACGGAGGTTAAGGCGCTCCGGGAAGGGAAGGCAAACCTCAAGGACAGCTACGCCTTAGTAAAAGACGGGGAAGTATTTGTACATGACATGCACATCAGTCCGTATTCTTACGGCAACCGAATGAACCATGATCCGTTGCGGGTTCGGAAACTTCTCCTGCATAGGGGAGAGATCAAAAGACTCTACGGAAAATCCAGGGAAAAGGGGCTGGCCATCATCCCGCTGAAATTGTACTTCAAAAGCGGAAAGGTGAAGATGGAGATCGGGGTAGGGCGTGGCAAGAGGCTCTATGATAAGAGGGAAAGCCTGAAGATCAAGGCCGATCGGCGGGAAATCGAGCGGGGCATGCGCGGAAAGGGATGATGATAAAAGTCTTTGCGAGGAGCCGAAGCCCTAAGCAATGCGAAGGGAAAGCGACGCGGCAATCTCTTATTGCTTGTCTAAAACCACATCCGGCCCTCCCGTGTCATTCCCGAGAAGTCGGGAATTCAGGCTTCCTTTCCACAATCTTCCCCGTTCAAGCCCTTCGAAATAACTTGACTAAAACCACATCCGGACCTATATTATAAATATATTCTATATCCACTCCATTATGGGGGCGCAATGGTTTCGACGGGGATATGGAAGCTGTAGTCGCATACCGAGGTTCCTACCAGGCCTCGTTAAACAGGTAGGAAACATTTAAGCGCAACCAATTACGATTACGCTTTAGCCGCATAGACGGCTACGTCCTACTGGTCCCGCCTGCCGGATCAGATCAGGGCGTAATAAAGGCAGGATAGCTGATCTCACTTTCCCGAAGTGAGAGGGGCGAAAACCCAAAGGGATAGCTCTCGATAAATCCTGCCTCCGGGAGTTTTTGAGGGTGAAATTAATACAGAGGATATGTATGTAGACACTGCAGTGGAATATTTTCGGACGCGGGTTCGATTCCCGCCGCCTCCACCAATATAAGTGAATATTATCAATCACTTATGGTGTTTGCTACGTCTAAAATACCCTGAACAAACCCTGAACACAAATGAATTTTCATATCTCCAGCAAATATAGACGGTGAAATCTTTCTTCCAATGAGTTAACTTCCTGCTGCCTATATTGCCATTCTCCTTTTCAAAAAAAATCAAAACGACAGTCAAGAGATTATTCAGCCCCCTCTAAAGTGACAGCTGTATGTTAGTGGAAAATACAAGTGGGGCGAGAATGATGTGGCCATTAACTCAATATATGTCAGGTAAATCAGAGTGAGGCCACCAGTCTCAACGATATTGACAAAAGTTTTATGAAAACCGGCCATGAAATATGAAAAGGACAGATGTGGAGTAAAAGGAGAGGAAGCGAAGGAGAGAATAGATCGATCAGATCAGAAGTAAAGAGAAAAGACCGACGTAACGTGACTGGGAATTAAGCGATATGCCCGAAGGAGGGCATAGAGGTATATACGTTCTTTGACAATGAGAGAGGAGAAACCCTTACGCGGCGAGGGAGAGGATTTTTGTCCATTTTCCCTGGATGGTATTGATATTCTCAAGTTCCGGCAGCTCAACCGGTGTTTTGTATTTCAGCGACATGTGTGGGCGGAGAAAGTTGTAGTGGGTGACAAAGAGGGTGACGAGTGCGGTTGCGCCATTGACGCTGTTAAACCCGTGAGACGGCTTTATGTGGTGTTTGAAGGTTCTGTTGAGCCGTTCAATGAGTTGCTTGAATGCCCTGTACGCTTCTGATTCACTATCGAGATTCTGGAGGCCTATCACCTTCCGGTGCCGGAGTGGGGAAACGTTTTGTTTTTCTCTTTGTGCGTTGAGGAAGTGTATTCCCGCCGGATATGAGGGGTTCCCATCCGTGACGAGGATAATCGTTTGATCCGGACATGCGGTGCGGATCGCCTCCTTCATGGCGATGATTGCAGGCAGGGTCTCTCTGTTGTCCGCGACATGGTATGCGGTGATCTTGAGACTCCTGGAGGAGATGAAGAAGAAGACGTAGTGATGTTCCCCCATGACCTTGATGTAAGCTTCATCACCGGCGCTGATGTCATCAATGGGTCCTTTATGTTTCAGGTTGAAGCTGTGGCAATAGAAGGCAGCGGCCGCGGCATAGTTCAGCACCGTCTGGAAGGACACATAAACATTGAACACCGACCTCATAATGAGGGCAGTTTTCCTGGCGCTGACGGCGAAGGACACGTAGAAGGTAAGGACAAGGCCGAGGATATCGGGGGAGTTGTGGATTTTGACGAGGTCCACACGTGGCTTCTCAGGGAATGAATGGACCAGTTCTCCTGGAGCGTAATGATATTCCCGATACTGGTAGCAGAGCTTGAACTGGGAACTTCGTTTTTTCGACAGGATTTTTTCTGCATCATTGAGTTTATTCATCTTCCGTATCCGGTGGAGACATTGGTCATTGCCGCACTTGTAGATGGTAACCTCTTTTCTCTGCTTCCAGGTAAATAACGCACGGTGGCAGTAAGGGCAATAATACTTCGTTTTCTTTTCCTTCCGGTATCTCCGGTTAAGCTGGAAGAGATGGTGACAGACCTTGCACATGAGTTGAGTCCTCTTTTTGCAGTCGTTGTAGTAGAGATAGCGATGGGGCGCGCCGCAGCAGACACAGGTGGCATGTTCAGGTACCTGGAGAGAGGTTGCACGGTATTTAACAGGAGGCAGGGGCTTGCCGTGTTTTGCCTGGTATTCTGCAAGGAGGTGCTTGTAATCCTTCGGTGCAATGATCGCTTTAGGCTGGGGAGGTTGGGTCAGCGGTGCGAGGGGATCAACGGAAAAGTTTCTGTAATTGGGGTGCTTCTCCTGGAAGTCATCTCTGGGTTTTACTTCCGGATTGCGGTTTTGGAGGACATCCAGGAGACCATTGATAATCTGCACTATCTCGCTCCTTGTGAACTTAGAGCATATCCAGATGATGAAGCGGGCTATTCTGTGCATAAAGGCTTGCCTCCGTGTGGTGTAGCGACTGCATTTAGCCCTATCTCAGAGGGTGAGGCAAGCCGATTTAAAAGAGAAAAAATGCGGAGATTATATGACAGCGAGAGTTACCCACAGCCGCGCCTGCCTTGCTTCCGAAGGGCAGCAGGCACGGCTATGGATAACTCTTATGGGGGGGAGAGAAGCAGTTTTTTATTAACCCGTTGATAATAAATGATATTCAACAAAAACAACTAAGAATTTTTGACAATACG
>DASPQI010000243.1:0-2570 GCA_035625045.1 Syntrophales bacterium
GTTATTCAATTCATGAAGGGGAAGAAATATGGTGAAGTGATAGCCGCCGAAAAATTCCTTCCCGGCATAACCATTCGCCTGTGCGGCTTGGATAGTTTTGTGATGAGAGAAAACCCGGCCCCCGTTGATGTGGAACTTGCCAGGCAGGGCGTAGGCATAGCAGCGAAGGCCCTGACTTCCGGTGAATATAACATGGTAATCCTTGATGAGATTAACGTCGTCCTTGACTTCAAGTTGGTCTCTTTGAGTGATGTTGTGGAGATGATAAAGGCAAGATCTCCGAAGGTAGATGTAATCCTTACGGGGAGATATGCGCCGCCGGAGATTATTGAACTTGCGGATACGGTAAGCGAGATAAATGATGTTAAGCATCATTATGCAGCGGGGATGAAGGAAAGGGCGGGAATAGAATATTGACGGCTTCGTAAAAAGCTCCACATGCAGCCCGAATAAGTTGAATATGAGAAGCAGGAATTAAAATCAGAGGGTGCTGATGGAGAAGACCCCGAAAAAAGAGCTGTACAGGCGCATCCAAGCCTTACAAATGCGCATGGAATCGGCAAATATAGACGGAGCTCTGATTGTGCAGAATGCCGATCTTTTTTATTTTACAGGGACTATACAGCAGGCATATCTTTTCATACCTCCGGCGGGAGAGCCGGTTTTTTTTGTACGTAAAAATATAGTCCGAGTTAAGGAGGAATCCTTTCTCAATCGCATCATCACTATAGAGAAACTGAAGGATTTGCCGCTGCTTTTGGCCGAACAAGGCTATCAGCATATAAACAGGCTCGGGATGGAACTGGATGTATTGCCGGCAAACCTTTATTTCAGATATCGTGATACTATGAAGCCCGCCGAAATCGTAGACATCTGGCCGTCTATACAAACCGTAAGGGCCGTAAAATCAAGCTATGAGATAGGTTTATTGAAGGAAGTAGCTGCCTTGTCAGACTTCATGGTTGATACAGGCCGGGAGAATCTTCGTGAAGGTCTAACCGATGTAGAACTCTCATCCATAGTTGAGGGTGCGGCGCGTGCCCGCGGTCATCAGGGCTTCGTACGCACGCGGGCGTTCAATCAAGAGGTTTACTGGGGGCATCTGATATCCGGTCCTGACGCAGCCGATCCAGCATTCGTCGACGGCACCACCGGCGGACGTGGGCTCTCGCATGCGTTTCCACATGGATCAGGATGGCGACATATAAGACGGAATGAACCGGTCATTTTTGATCTTTTGGCAGCCATGCATGGTTACTTTATTGATCAGACAAGGACGTTCAGCCTTGGACCGCTCCCCGATAAGTTAGATAAGGCCTACAATGTTGCTTTAGACATCCAGCATAGAATAGGGGAGATGATTCGTCCCGGTGTTTCAGTGGCCCAGCTGTTTTCAAAAGCTAAGCAGATAGCGCAATCGCACGGTTTGGGTGAACATTTCATGGGTCATGGTAATGAACAGTTGTCTTACTGCGGCCACGGGATTGGTCTAGAACTGGACGAGTTTCCGGTAATTGCAAAACAGGGGAAGACATTGCTTATGCCCGGCATGGTCGTCGCCCTGGAACCGAAGTTTCATTTTCCGAAAGAAGGTGTAGTTGGCGTGGAGGATACCTTTGTTGTGATGGATAAGGAAAATCGGAAACTGACTGGTACCAGTTATCTTGTTGATGCTGCTCCTAGATAAATACCATGGTCAAATATAATAAAAAAGAACTGGATAAAATCATCTCTCTGCTGAAGGCTCAAGGGGCTTCATTTGTTACGTTGATAAATATAGATGATATCATTATCGATGAACGTGTTCGCCTTAAATGCCGGGTTCCCGTGTGCGACAGCTATAACAGAAACCTCATGTGCCCGCCGTATGTACCGTCTGTTTCTGAATTCAGCGAAGCTTTAAAAAAATATAGTCAAGCTATTCTTCTTCAGGTCTCTGCTGAACTGGACGAAAAATGTGCGAATACTCCGGCTGAAGAAGTCTTTCTCCCTGCCAGGAAACTTCACGAGCTGGTTAATTTAGGTGAGAAAGAGGCATTTATGGCAGGGTTCCGTTTTGCGACCGGCTTTATTGGGGGTTGCTGTCGTCTTTGCGATGAGTGCGTCGCTGTGGATGGCGGCACTACATGCCGTTTTCCTTTCAAGGCCCGGCCCTCTATGGAAGCTATGGGAATAGATGTAATAGCCACCGTGGAAAAAGCGGGATTGCTTGTGACTTTCCCTATTAAGACCAGGGTGACTTGGACGGGGCTAATATTATTGTAAGTCTTTTTGCTTCAATGGAATTCAAAAGAGAATCGCACATCAACTTATAATTTGAGGGATTGAAGAATGAAGATTAAATTCATGGGAGCGGCAAGGACCGTAACGGGTTCCTGCTACATTATTGAAACGAATGGTCACCGATTCGCCGTCGACTGCGGGATGCACCAGGGTAATGTGGAGATTGAAAAAAGAAATTGGGATGTTGATATTTATCAGCCTGAAAAAATAGATTTCTTTCTCATTACACATGCACATATCGACCATTCCGGCCTTCTGCCCCGGATGGTTCAGAAAGGATTCAAAGG
>DASPQI010000244.1:0-7018 GCA_035625045.1 Syntrophales bacterium
AAAAATGATGAAAAAGATATTATGGAAAATTCTTATTGTCAGTCTTTCATTGGTATTTGTCAGTACAATTGGTCTAGCGGCGGAGAAAGCATCGCCCGTACCGTCAGACGTAAAAACCGTGGAGAAAAAGGCAGAAGCAGCAACTAAAGCGGAGCTTCTTGATATCAACACTGCGAGCAAAGAAACGCTGATGAAGCTGCCAGGTATCGGTGATGCATATGCAAAGAAGATAATTGACGGCCGTCCGTATCTAAAGAAGGATCAGCTCAAATCGAAAAAAATCATACCCGCGGATGTCTATGAGAAGATAAAAGACAAGATCATCGCGAAACAGCCGCCGAAGAAAAAGTAAAAAATATTTCTGTGTTGATTAAAAGATAAGCCCCGGAGATCCCTCCGGGGTTTTTCTTCTTTTCTTTCCCCAGCTGTCACGGTAAGCCAGCCGAAGCTGTAATCAGGAAAAATCACTTGACTGATTACATATTCACGTATATTTTTCACTTAAATTTCAATCAGATATTAAGGAGAATATAAAGAAAGTATGAAGCCTTTTACAATTATCGCAATAGTGATTTTTACACTTATCGCAGTTGCACATCTTCTCCGCATCTTTTTCTGCACGGAGGTTATAGTCAACGGTATTCCTATTCCTTTATGGGTGAGCGCTGTCGCGACGGTAATTATTGGCGGGCTCGCGTATATGCTCTGGCGCGAGAATCGCCCGAAAAAGTAACGCCTCGTTACTATCAAGACCGACATGTCCCAACCCGCAAAGGAGGAAGAGCCATTATCATCTCCCTATTCATTGCCTCATTTCGGGTATGACCGGCATGACGCAGGATTAAATCCATGAGCGTGCGAAAGAAAAGAATTCTTATTATCACAGGAGCAATCGTTTTGCTCTTTCTGATCGCGGCCGCCGCGATTATTGCCCTAATAGACATCAATTCCTATAAGGCGAAGATAGAATCCGCGGCTTCAGAGGCAATGGGAAAGGAAGTTATCATAAAGGGAAGAATGGGGCTCTCCCTTTTTCCTTTCGGCATCTACGCCCGCGATATTCTTGTCCGGAACAAGGAAGGAGATATCCTGTCTGTCGAAAAGCTCCATATTGGCTTGGCACTTGTACCTCTTCTAAAAAAGCAATTCAGGGTAAGGGAATTTGAGCTTGTCCGACCGTCCGTAACAATTGTGAAGGATGCCGCGGGAAGGTACAATTTCGAAAGGGTGGGGGAAAAAACCGTATCGGGAAGCACGCGAACATCTTTCAGCATAAACGAGATAAAGCTTTCTCACGGTGTCCTCGTCTATTTAGACAAGAAGACAGGAAATCGGACAGAGCTGAAAGATCTCAACGTGACAATTAATGACCTTTCGACAGGCAGTACGGGAGAAGACACTTTAATGAATATTTCCTTTGCCGGAAAAATAAACTGCGGTGAGATCAGGCGTAAAAATCTGGTTATCGAAAAATTCAGGGCTGAAATCAAAGCCAGCAAAGGTATATTCAATATCACGCCGGTTACTATGGATATCTTCGGAGGCACGGCTGAAGGCGATATAACAGCGGATATGTCGATACGTCCCGAATCCTTCAAGCTAAATTTTAAACTTATTAAATTCAGTTTTGAGAAATTCTACGCGGCACTGGAAAAGAAAATGACCATCGGCGGCGAAGGGACGATTACGGCTTCCCTCACAGCGCACGGGAAAGACTCTCGCCAGATCATGCAAAGCCTGAGCGGAGAGTTTTCACTCCGGGGCGATAATCTCTCCATTCGTGCTATGGACATCGATAAATTTATTTCGAAGTTTGAAGAAACACAGAAATTCACCTTTACCGATATCGGCGCTTTCCTCATTGCAGGGCCTCTCGGCATGGCCGCCTCCAAAGGGCTCAGTTATGGTAATGTCTACCTTCAGACATATGGAGGACCGGGTATCATAAGGAAGCTAAACTCCTATTGGGATATAAAAGACGGAGTGGCCGACGCCGCCGATTGCGCCCTTGCCACAGAGCGAAACCGGGTTGCCATCAAAGGGAAGCTCGATCTTGTTAACGAGATATACAACGATCTGATTGTTGCAATTCTCGACGACAATGGCTGCTCCAGGTTCGAACAAAAGATCAGCGGCCCATTCAGCAGCCCCAGGATAGGTGCGGTAAGCGCGGTACAGTCCATAGGCGGGCCTGTCCTGAATCTCCTGACTAAAGCAAAAAGCCTCGTGAATGGAGGCAAATGCGAGGAATTTTATCACGGTTCGGTACAGCACCCAAAATAATCTATAGAACTTCCTTTCCTCTGGCGGGAGGATATAGAGTTAGGCGGCACAAATTGTCATAGGATATTTGACAAAGAAATGGTCAAGCTTTCCGTTTTCGCCGTGACTGTGATGAACCCTCCATCCACTGTTTGATGCGGTTAGCATCGCCGAAGCGGGTCAGCCTGCCCTGGGCATCCAGCAATACAATCAGGACAGGGCGCTGAGCCAGATTGGCCTGCATGACCAGACATCGGCCCGATTCATCGATGTAACCTGTCTTTGAAAGTCCTATCTGCCAGCGAGGGCTTCGGATCAAGAGATTGCTGTTATGGAATTCAAGTCTGCGCTTGCCTGACCATATCGTTGCCTTTTTGCAGGTGGTGAATTCCCGGACGATAGGATAGCGGTAGGCGGCATCAACCATCCGCGCCAAGTCCCTGGCGGAGGCGACGTTGCCGCTGGAAATACCCGCAGGGTCCTCGAAGTGCGTATCTGTAAGTCCCAGCAACTGGGCTTTAACGTTCATGGCAGCAACGAAGGCGTCGATACCTCCCGGATATGCCCGCCCCAAAGCGCGGGCAGCGCGGTTTTCAGAAGCCATCAAAGCCAGCAGCAGGGCTTCTCCGCGGGTGAGGCTGGTGCCTAGCCGCAGGCGTGAGCGGCTGTGGCGAATGGTGTCCACATCTTCACGCGTAATAGTGATCGGTTCCTGAAGATCCATCTGGGCATCCAGCACCACCATGGCAGTCATGAGTTTGGTAATGGAGGCGATGGGCATTACCGCTTCCGCTTGTTTCTGAACCAGGAGTTCACCTGTCCGCTGATCTTCAACCAGCGCGGAGGCGGAACGCAGAATAAGTTTCCGTGGAGCCAGGCTGGCTTCACTGCGTGAGCATTTCTTGTGGGTAACCGGGGATTCTGACGATTTTGAGAATCCCATTGCCTCTTGGGCCGACAGCATACCCCAAAACATAAAGATCCCCAAAATCACTATCCTATTTTTTCGCATTAATGCCTCTCCACAGCTAGAAGAAAATGCTAACTCCTGCAATTCTATAAGTGCCGGTTATTTTTATCTTGCCCTCCCTTTTTTACTGCCACTCTATGGCAGCTTTCATAATATTTTAAATGTATTTGTTTTTTGTGCTTTCCAATATGTTAATTTTTTAAATTTGTTAATTTTGATCGACACTTGTATTAAAATCTGATGCCGCTTCTTCATCACTGGTGATTAATTTACTATCTTTTTGAATACCCGGTTCTTGCTTTTTGCTAATCCGGCAGAGAGACCATATAAATATCATAAAGAGAATGGTCAGAATTGTAATCATGACTTCATTTCTCTAAAATAAAAAACCACATACTATCATAGACATAGGATACTTACATTGTCTAAAAACAGTTTCCCTTCTCCTAAATCTTGAGATTAGTAATATACCTAATATATCTTATATCATATATTGTCAATATATTTTTTATTGCATATTAATTTAGGGTATATTATATATCTTTTATTGTATATTAATTCTGGATATATTATATATTTTTTATGTCAACAGATAAGCCCAAAATAATTTTAGTCCTCAATAAAGACATGCGCGACCGGATCGACGATTATCGCTATGCTAATCGTATCCCTTCACGCTCCGAGGCAATCCGTCGATTAATCCTTGAAGCTCTTCAGAATTATGAAAAAAAGAAATTAGAGCAGGGTTAGGTTTTTAGGAATGTGCTTGCGTTAGACTTCAGGAATTAGATTTTCCAAAGACTGTTTTGAGGATCTCGGTTGTGCGTGCCGCAGGATTCGTCCTGATCTTTTTTTCCTCTTGGCCGACCATGTGGAATAGACCATCCAGAGCCTTATTGGTCACATACCAGTCCAGATCAAAAGATTCCATACTGGCAAAAGGTATCAAAGAGAAATATCTTTCCGTCAAGGTCTTATAATGCCTTGCGACACCCACTTTATTCATACTAGAGGATATTTCGGGCTTGAAGACTTCGGCAAGATGTTGAGAGGTTTTAGTTCTGAAATAATCCGTCGCGGCTGTGTCTCCTCCGTTAAGGATCCTGTTGGCGTCCTGGATGCTCATCTCTTTAATGGCACCTATAAAAACATCCTTTGCTTTCGGCGCCGCCTTCTCGGCCGCCCTATTCATGCTAAGAATGAAGGCATCGACCTCCTGCCCAAAACCGGCCTTCTTCAGCACTTCACCTACCGCCTGAACTTTATCAGGCAGAAGAATCTTGATGGCTTCATTTCCGAAATATCCATCTTCCCTTGAAACCAATTTAACAGCAGTAGCTGTCCCTACGGATAAAGCTTCCTTGAGTCCCGATGCTACCGTTCCCTCATCAAGGGATTTCATCGACGGTTCTTGAATTTCCTTCAATAAATCGTCAAAGATACCAGCCAACAGGATTTGAGGAGATATCAAAATGAAGCATAGAACCGCTGAGACTATACGAAATTTCATCCGTCTACCTCCATGGTAAAAAGGGGGAATATTCCACCCCGAAGCAGGAACTAGATCAGTTGCTTCTGGAGTCTAACTCAAATGAATGAAACCTCCTGGGTTGCCGATGTTACCACGAAGCAGCGTTCGATGTTGGATTGAGGGTCCGCCGGCACGACGAAAAATCCCGGCCTGCCAGGCTGATATCCGTGGGTTGTGCCGATCATCAGTTCTCCATCTTTAAAGACCACCTTGATCTTGCGGCCTACTACCGGCTTGGTCGAGTCGAATTCCTTTATGTCATTATACTCAGGATTGCCGCCGAAATCTTTGACAAAGAATACCGCCTTGAGCTCGGGAACGAGCACATCCAGTGGTTTACTGCCGGGCACGGCATCCGTCGGAATCAGATGAAAGATATCTTTGTTGGGGAAAAAGTCGTTAGTGATCCCTTTCATTACGCGCCCGTCCTGATAACGAATCACTATCTTATTCTGAATCATTTCTGTTCTCCCAGACAATACTCTGATTTTATTCTACATATGTATCGAATGGCCGAGGAAGGACTAACCATAATCTTATACCGACGACTTTTCAGCGCTCGTGTCTTTCCCCTCCTCCACGCTCACCTCTTTCACCTCTTTCATACCCCCTACGCTCGCCTTCACGAAAGTCCCCTCTATCTCGTTCTCCGTGCCCACCTTCTCTAAAGTGTCCTCTTTCCTCATGCCTGCCTCTGTCCCAGTGCCGATCACGCTCCCATCCCCGCCAATTCCTCATTACCTCTCCATGAGGTACGTGTTCATACATCGGCCCGTGGCGAAAACCGGGGGGAATCCCGTACACAGCGCGAGGCACTCTTTTAACGGCAATCCGACCCCATGGACCGTTATAGCTTCGGGATCTATACCAGTACCCATGGTGCGGGCGATACCAGTAACCGTGATAGAAGAAGATATCTACGTCCACATCCGGTGGATAATACACATAGGTATTCGGTACCACAACCAAACCAGGCGGTGCGGGTATCACAAGGGGGGGGTAATGGAACATTAACAGTGACATTAACCCCGGCGTAAGTCGCCGCCGGTGCTAACAAAGAAATTAAAAGTATGCTCCCACTGCCAATGGCAGTGATTATACGTTTCTTCATTTTTGACACCTCCAAGACTTTAAAAAATGAGTTGCCTTCTTGAAATAGAATTTCAAGGGTATATACCTACACGCGTATTATTTTGTCAAGGTGGGATTCATATCACGTTTACGATATGTCCCAGAAAAATTATATTGCTCAATTGTCGTGCTTATTATTGGCCTTTGATGATCAGTCGATCTTTTTGAAATCTATGAATCCCTTCTCCACGTCGGTGTGAACGATTTGCACGCGAATCCTGTGCCCCACGTCCATACCTTCGAATCCCTGCACAAGTTTTCCTTCAATGGGAGGTTGAAGAATCCGGACCCACGTGCCTTTAGGAGCTGCACCGGTAACGATTGCTTCGAACCGTTCACCGATCTTTGACTGAAAGAGCAGCGCCGCTACGGATTTGCCGACCTGCCGTTCCACTTTATTGGCGGCATCTTCCCCATCCGTGCAATGCCTGGCCAGAGCTTCCAGTTCACTATTGCTGTACGGCGGCGTTTTTACTTCCATAGCAGCCTTCAGTAATCGCTGCGTGACCAGGTCCGTATATCTGCGATTAGGCGCTGTGGAATGGGCATAACCTCTGACGGCGAGGCCAAAGTGTCCCGATGTGTCAGCTTCTCCTGGAAGCTCCGCAACGTATTCACCAGGTCCCAGTAGTTTGATAATAGATAGAGACAGGTCGGGAAATCGCAGCGGATCGGCCTCCTTCTGCCTCATCAGGAACTCCTCCAGCATTTTTGAGTCCGGCTCATAAGGAAGCCTGAAGCCGTGTTCAGAAGCGATCTCTACAATCCGGTCCCATCTTTTCGGAGTGCGGACAACGCGGTGCAGGGAAGGTAATTTGTTTGATGAGAGGTACCGGGCAGCCACACTGTTGGCTGCTATCATGAAGTTCTCGATAATGTCCTTCGCGCGGTTTTTCTTGTCCACGACAAGATCACGGATTTCATCGCCTTCAAATACCGGCCTTGCCTCAATGGTTTCAAAACTCAGCGCGCCGCGGCTATGCCTGAGATTCTTCATGCGTTGCGCCGCCGCGTCTTGCACGCGCAGATTCTCGCCAAGTCCGTTCACAGCGGCAACCGCTTCAGGCATAATACCGGTTCCTTCCAGCCACGCCCCGGCGCTGCTATACGCGAGCTTCGCGCGG
>DASPQI010000245.1:0-28879 GCA_035625045.1 Syntrophales bacterium
ATGTAGAATGCGCTCCAGATCTTCCATTAATGATTCACGGGTAGGCGGATCGAGGGATGAAAACGGCTCATCAAGGAAAATGATCTCAGGGAGTACGGCAAAGGCCCTAGCAAGGCTCGTCCGCTGCGCCTCCCCGCCGGAGAGCTTCCGGGCGGAACGATAGGCAAGATGGCTGATGCCAAATCGCTCCAGATATTTTTCTACGCTTCGCCTGATCTCATCATGTCTTATCCCCCTGATTTTCAAACCCGATGCGACATTCTCAAAAACCGTTGTGTCAAAGAGAAGCGGTTCCTGGAACACCATGGCAATATGCTTTCGATAAGCGGCTATAGTATGATTGGAGTCGATCTTTTTCCCACGGAAATTAATTTCACCATTAATCGATTTCAACAGACGGGATAATGCCAAAAGCAGTGTTGATTTTCCTGCACCGTTCGGACCGATGAGACATAGGACCTTCCCTTCCGAAACTTTAAGGCCGGGAATATCCAGGACAGATACCCCTCCTCTCCTGACCTTAAGATTTTTTACCTCAAGTATGAGTTCGATAAAGTTCATCGCGGTCTTTCTCTCTGCTGTATCTGCGTGAGGATGAGATTGACTAAAAAGGCAAGCAGCAGCAGTATGATTCCCAGGGCCATGGCAATATCAAAATTCCCTTTGCTCGTCTCCATTACGGTCGCCGTCGTGAGGACGCGCGTATATCCTTTGATGTTGCCGCCGACCATGATCGACGCTCCCACTTCAGAAATGACGCCACCAAACCCGGCCATTATAGCGGCCAGGAGGGGCAGCCGGGCCTCTTTAACCAGTATCCATACCATCTGAACGCGCGTCGCGCCGAGAGCCAGAATCTGCAATCTGAGATTCGCAGGCAGATGCTGAATCGCAGCCAGGCTGATGCCCATGACTATAGGAGTAGCGATGACGGCCTGAGCAATAATAATAGCAGTTGGAGTATAGAGAATCTCTAGAAAACCGAATGGTCCGTTTCGCCAGAGGAACATCGTAACAAAGAGACCGACCACTACCGGCGGCAGACCCATACCTGTATTGATCAAGCTGATTATAATTTTTCGACCGGGGAACTGAATTAGAGCTATAGCGGTTCCTACAGAAATCCCTATAACCAGGCTTATAAGGGTTGCTATACCCGATACCTCCAGAGACAGCCAAGTGATCCCCAAAACTTCAGGATCGAGGGTAAACAGGAGGATGAACGCCTGTTTTATGCCATCAACAATGATGTCCACTTATACTTACCTATCTGCATGAAGTCAAAGATTGCCACTCTTCCTTGCGGTCGCTCGTAATGACAAATGATGTTATTTCCCTAACGCTTCTTCCTTCTTCCCAGCGTCGGGGAAGAAGAGTGGAGAACCATACTTTTCCTCACCGAATTTTTTGATAATGTCCTGAGCCTCCCTGGAGACCATGAAATCAGCGAATGCCTTTGCACCAGGGGCATTCACCTTCGGCCACCTGATGGGATTGACCTCAATGACATGGTAGATATTGAGCAGGACCGCATCCCCTTCAGCGAGAATATCGAGGCCGAGGTTTTTCTTCAAAGCCAGATATGTTCCCCGATCAGCAAGAGTATACATTTTTTTCTCTGCGGCAACACTTAAGGTCTGTCCCATACCCAGTCCAGTCTGCTGGTACCATTTATGACCTTCCGGATTTATACCGGCAACCTTCCAAATAGATTTCTCTTTGGCGTGTGTTCCCGAGTTGTCGCCCCGGGACATAAAGATGGCGTTCACCGCAGCGATCTTCTTAAAGGCATCAACAGACGATTTTGACCCCTTGATCCTGGCCGGGTCCGTTTTCGGCCCCACGATAATAAAATCGTTGTGCATGACGAGCCTTCTGTTAACCCCGTAACCCTCTGACATAAATTTTTTCTCCGCTTCCGGCGAGTGAACCAGGAGCACATCTGCCTCTCCCTTCTGACCCATAGCCATGGCCTGACCGGAACCCACCGCGATTGTCTTGACAAAGTAGCCCGTCTTCTTTTCAAAGATCGGCAGGAGGACATCCAGAAGACCCGAGTCCTGCGTGCTGGTGGTCGTCGCCATTATGATGTTTTTCTGCTGAGCACGTGCAGCACCGGCTGGCAACATTACGAAAGCAACAGCCAAGATTGACAATACAGCTATGATAATGCCAACTCTTCTTAATCTATTCACCACTCTATCTCTTTATAATAGTTTCGCTGAGACATCAAACCTCTGAGTACAGTATTTTCCCGGAGTTTTTGAAATCATAACCGCCCAGTCTATCCACAATTTTTCGAAATTCCCTTGATTTGAGAACATCTATAAATGTTTGAAGCCCTTTTTCAAAGAATGTCGGCTGAGCAAGGACCATATCAAAGCTTTCCCAGGTGATGGGCATGAATTGAAGACCCAGGAGTTTTGATACCACTGCAGTTGCTATTCCCACATCTGCCTCTCCGGAAAGGATGGAAAGTCCTACATCAAAATGTGTGTAGACCTCAATATTATAGCCGGAAATTCCAGCTGGTGTTATTCCTAATCGCTGCAGATAGTAATCGATAAGCAGCCTCGTGCCTGAACCGCTCTGTCTATTAATAAATCTGATGTCTTTATAGGCAAGATCCTGAAAACCTTTTATGCTGCGTGGGTTGCCGGAGGCAACCAAAAAACCAATCTCACGCTTGAAGAGATTGACAACGACAGCCCTCACATTCGGCAGATAAGTTGCAAGATAGGGAAAATTATATTGGCCGCTCTTTACATCGAGCAAATGGGACCATGCGATATCGGTATAACCCATGTTCAGGGCCTTCAATCCTTCTGTACTGCCGATATTTGCAGAAAAGATGTAAATTTCAGGATGAGAATTTCGCATACAGGTCTGGAGTATATCCAGGACAGGATCATTGCTCCCCGCTGCAAGCAGGGCGCCTGAAATTTTTCTGCTTTTCGGTTTAGCTTCCCTTATTCCCTGCCCGGCATTCGCTTCAATCCACTCATCAATCAATTTCTTCGGGAAGATCCACTTTCCCGTAACCCGCGTGGCAGGGATACGACCTGCCTTGACAAGTGCATAGACCTGCTTCTCATGAATGCCCAGATATTGCGCCACCTCTTTTGTGTTCATCATGTCCCCAGACATGCCCTCCTCCTTGATAAAAAGCTGGCACATAATAAATGAAGATAAACACCATTGCAAGAAATTTATTACAAATAATTACTTTTTATAACTTAAATATCCAAAATATACCAATTAACCCCAGCTACCATTAAAAATGCAATATATTTGCAATCGTCCTATTTCTCACACACTCTTTGACTTTTTACGGAATAATTATGTATTAAATAAACCTGACACATAAAATCAAACCAATATGGTGACTGGGACTTGTCAATGAAAAGAAATTACAGAATATTAGTTCTTTTATTCATCCTGACTCTTTTCTGCCCTTCCTCCCTTTTAGCAGAACAGCAATCCGCTGTTGATCTCACTATCCTCCATATCAACGACACTCATGGTTGCATTTTGTCTTACATTGAAACAAACAAAGGCAGCATGGGAATGCTCGGCGGTGCCGCCTATCTGGCCAAGATGATCGAGGAAGAGAGAGCCCAAAACCCGAGCGGCACTTTGCTTCTCTCCGCGGGTGACATGTTTCAGGGAACACCAGTTTCCAATCTTTTCAAAGGGCAGCCAGTTATAGATGTAATGAATTATCTGAAATTTGACGCAATGGCCGTTGGCAATCACGAGTTCGACTGGGGTATGGATGCATTTAAACACCTTATTGAGACCTCCGGTTTTCCTTATTTATCCGCCAATATAAAAGATGACCGTGGCCGATATCTCCCCGGCGTTAAACCTTATATTATCGTAAGCAGAAAGAGCCTAAAGATAGCAATTATAGGAGTCACCACACCCGATGTTCTCTTCATCACTAAGCCCGGTCATCTAAAAAGGCTGATCGTCTACAAAGCCGAAGATGTCCTGCCTCAGCTCATTAAAAAGGTAAGGGACGAAGGGGCCAAGCTCATCATCGTGCTTTCCCACCTAGGACTGGATGCCGATAAAGAAATTGCCCAGCGTGTTTCAGGAATTCACGTGATTGTCGGGGGGCACAGCCACACGGCACTAGAAACGCCCGTCGTGATCGGAGATACTATCATCGTCCAGGCAGGATATAACGGATTGTTTCTGGGGGTCCTAAAACTCAGAATCGCTCCCGATACTGGTAAAATCCTTCGGTATACGGAAGAAAACGAACTCAGAGAGGTGCAGGCTGATGAAGAAAGGGCATATGACAAGGAAGTGGAAAAAATCGTCCATGTATACAATAGCCGTATTCAGGAGGAATATGCCCGAGTGGTGGGTGAAACTTCCGTCGATCTGGTAAGATATCACCAGAGAGAATCAAACATAGGAAACCTCGTATGCGACGCCATGAAAAAAGTAACTAACACAGATATAGCCTTCTTGAACAGTGGGGCGATCAGAACCAATATCCCCCACGGGAAGATCAATCTGGAACAGGTATTTACCCTCTTGCCGTTCGATAACAACCTGGTAACTATGAAACTTACTGGAAAACAAATCATGAAAATTCTGGAACAAGATGCAAGGATGGAATATGGCATCCTGCAGGTATCCGGTATAAAAGTTCAGTACGATTTATCCGCACCAGCGGGCTCCAGAGTCAAGGAAGTATATATAGGAACAAGTCCTTTAGACCGGAATAAAACATACACAGTAGCGACGGTTGACTTTTTGGCTGTCGGAGGGGACAAATTTTCGACATTTAGAAAAGGAAGAAATATCGTTTACGGAAATGCTTTAAGAGATGTCTTTGTTTCTTATCTTAAAAAGAACTCTCCAGTTTCCCCCATGATAGAGGGAAGGATTATCATTAAAACAGGACCGGAAAAACTAACCAGTAATATTATAGAACCTCGCCTTGGGAACATTCACGCATGCGTTGCAACAAGAGATGTAATGCATTTAACTGGGTAGTTTCAACAACTACTCAGAATTGAGGCATTTATTCTATTGACATTCATGGATGTATTTCTTATATAATTCCAAACACAAAACCAAAGGAGATCGGGATTGAAATGAAAAAGGGAATTCGTGTTCTTAAACCGGCAAAAGAAATCCAAAAGTGCGTTAAAGAAACAGCCAAAGAAATAAAGAAAGTGATGAATACAGAGGAGTTTGCAGTTGTAGGCATTCTTGACGACGCGTTTGTTTTCTTGGCTGATCTCATACGTGCGCTGGACACCCCGCTCCGCTGCCACTTCATGAGAATCACCTGTGAGGAACATGCTGATGAAACGGACGTTATATTCACCAGCGAATTCAATCCCCGCGGTCTCGATATTCTTGTAGTAGCGGCTGTTGCCGATACCGGAATAACTTTGGATTACGCTGCCCGCTACCTTAGCGAACGCGGAGCTAAGTCAGTCCGGACTTGCGTTCTCCTTGACAAGCCGGGGAGCCGGCGCATCGATATCAAGCCCAACTTCACTGTTTTTAAGACCTCCCAGCAGTTCGTTTTCGGGTACGGACTTGGTTTCCAGAATCAATTTCGGCAACTCCCTTATCTGGCAGTCCTTAAGGCCTAGAGGATTCACATATTAATTATTTTTTAAAAGATTCCCTCTTTATAATATCTCCGCTTCTGCTTATTATCACTTTTTCCAGAGGGATATTCTTGCCCGCGAAATCCATTCCTTTCCGGACAATCGCAGGAAACCCCTGACAGCATGGAACCTCCATGACAAGTGCCGTAATGCTCCTGATATCAGCTTCACGGAAAATCTGCTCGAATTTCTTTATATAAGTCTCAGTATCATCAAATTTCGGGCAGCCCAGCAGGACTACCTTCCCTCTTAAGAAATCGCTGTGAAAACGCGGATAGGCAACAGGTGTACAATCTGCGGCAATGAGCAGGTCCGCTTCCTTCAAAAACGGGGCAGTAGCCGGCACAAGTCTGATCTGAACCGGCCAGTGGGAAAGAGCTGTAGCGTTATCTGTCTGGGCAACAGGTTTATTCACCTCTTTACATGACCGAAGAGGTGTAAAGCTCTGAATCAATGATGACGGACATCCGCAGGCCATAACCGGCCCTTCTGAAATTTGAGTGGTTTCCCTGGATTTCATGTGCTCATCCACGGCCGCCTGGTCAAACTCATCCACCTCGTGTTCAATAATTCTGAGGGCGTCTCTGGGGCACTCACCCAAGCAGGCTCCAAGTCCGTCGCAATATTTTTCCGCGATCAGTCGCGCCTTGCCATCCATGATCTGTATGGCGCCTTCGGCGCATGCCGGCACACATGACCCGCACCCGTCGCATTTTTCTTCATCAATCCGGATGATCTTTCTATTTACCTTCATAAATCTTCTCCTCCAGTCTTCTGTCTGAAGATTTCTCAATATCATTAATTTTTGACCTAATATAATGCACCGGTTTTCTTTTGACATTGACTAAAGTCAAAAAAAATCCTGGAGAAGCAACTTTTTCGAAGATGAACCTTTATTTATAATAAAATTTGTTCTAAAGAAGTTTAATATATACAGGAAGGTTATAAATTGAAATTAATCGATCATATTGCAGCTATCCCTCTTTTTGAAGGTTTACCAAGAGGACAGCATGAAGAGTTGGCCAGGATAGCAGTGAAACGCTCCTATAAAAAAAACCAGATAATCTTCTCGGAGGGAGATGAAGGCGTCGGCTTTTATGCAATCATCTCCGGACGGGTAAAGATATTCAAACTATCACCGGATGGGAAAGAACAGATTCTTCACATGATGGGGCCGGGGGAAATTTTTGGAGAAGTTCCGGTCTTTACCGGCCACGGATATCCGGCATTTGCAGAAGCGAATTCTCAGAGCTCGCTCCTATTCTTTCCCAGAAGCGCATTTATAGAACTCATCAAGAAAGACCCGTCGCTGTCTCTAAACATGTTGGCTGTGTTGTCCTGGCGCCTCCGGAAGTTTGCGGCACTGGTCGAAGACCTATCATTGAAAGAGGTACCTGGACGACTCGCAGCTTACCTCCTATACTTGAGCAAAAGGGCTGACAATAAAGCCGAATTTGATCTCAATATCTCTAAAGGGCAACTTGCTTCCATCCTCGGTACGATCCCGGAAACACTATCCCGCATCCTCGGTAAGATGAGCAGGCAGGGACTGATCAGCTCAAAAGGGTCACGAATCAGGATACTAAACCGCAAAAATATGGAGGAAATTGCCGAAGGGAAGAAACTTAAAAATTGAGATCGAATGCAGGAAAGACGCAAGTAATTGTTGACAAAAAATCCTTTAAGGCGCTAGATTAAAAAATAAACTATATCGGGCAAAATTACCATCGCCATATAAGGAATTTCTATGTCATTCTTCAAGGAAAAAATCAGAGAGGATATAACCTATGATGAGAAAGATCGGATCAAGGAGAAAAAGTATATCCTCAATGGGAAATATGAGGGCGAATATACCTCCTACTATAGCAGCGGACAGATAATGGCCAGGTTACACTTCCATAACGGCCAGAGAGATGGAGATGCCGTTACCTATTACAGCGACGGTCATATCAGAGAAAAAGGCTCTTTTAAAAATGATAACCTGGAAGGCGAATATGTCTCTAATTATGAAAATGGTCAGACGAGAGAGATCGAAAACTACAAAAAAGGAAAATTAGACGGGGAATATAAATTTTTCTTTACAACGGGACAAATCAGGGAAGTGGAAAATTTCAAAGACGGCAAGCTTGACGGCGATTACATAAGTTATTATAAAACCGGTCAGGTCAAAGAAACTGGAAGCTTCAAAAACGATGAGCGGGATGGTGAATATATTGCCTATTTTAAGAGCGGCCGGATCAAGGAAAAGGCAAAATATAAAAATGGGAAATTGGTAGGAAAGTTTTTGTCCTTCGATGCAGATGCTCCGGAATACCGGGGAGATGAACAGGAAAGTGAGTTGTACTCATTTGCTGATGAGGAAGATTTAAAGGATAAGGAGAAAATGGTCGACGACCTATTGAAGAATCTGTCAAACTTTGAAAAGGGACAGAAAGAGACATGATAATTAAAAGGATATTGATACCGACAGACGGCTCTGATTATGGAAAAACTGCCATTGAATATGGTATCTATATCGCCAAGCAACTTGACGCGCAATTGATCGGTCTCCACGTCATGGACATCCGGCTGATGCAGGGACCTGTATTCACCGACATTTCAGGATCAGTAGGCCTGCCTCCCTATCAGGAATTCATCCCGATGTTGCAGGAAAGTCTTGATGAAAAGGCAGAGAATATTTTGCAGGCCTTCAAGGCGAGGTGTGAAGAAGCGGGATTACAGCCTGAAATAAAAAAAGCCGTCGGTGTCATCGATGAAATGATTATCGAAGAGGGACGAAATGCCGATTGGATTCTCCTTGCCCAGAGGGGCGAACATTTTCATTCAGGCGGTGGCAGCATTCTCGGCTCCACAGCAGAATCTGTCGTCCGCAAATCCGGAAAACCGGTAATAGTAACACCGGCATTCTTCCGGGAAATCGAAAGTATGGGTCTGGCATACGACGGCAGTGTGCCGGCCGGCAATGCCTTGAAACTTGCGGTAGAACTGTCCGAGCGGGCATCCTGGCCTCTGACTATCATCATCATTACGGATGATCATAGCCTGGGAGCAAGCCTCACCAAAAAAATAGAGGATTTTCTCGAACCGCATAAGATTGACTGCGAGACTATCATTCTGGGGGGAAAAGAAAACGTCGAAATTATCAAATTCATCCAGGAAGGCCCTGTGGAATTGATGGTCATGGGGGCCTACGGACACAACAGGCTCAGAGAACTGATCCTCGGCAGCACCACTTCCTACGTCATCCGCAAGAGCACGATACCGGTTTTGCTCACCCGCTAAAGAATCTGTGACGCTCGCTCTGTGGGTGCTGGCGTTCCTTTCGAAATTTCGGACTATCAAAATTGCTGTTTGATCTTTGTGCTTAATTCCGCCAGGACATCGTGCTTGGTTAAATCATAGAAGATAGGTGTTATGGAAATCATTCCATGTCGGAGGGCGCAGGCATCGGAATCGATATCCTCCATGTCGGAAACTTTTGTCTCACCTGCCAGCCAGTAATAGATGTTATCCCTCGGATCCATCCTCTTCTCAAAATTTTCTATCAGGCGCGCCCTCCCCTGCTTTGCAACGACCACTCCTTTGATATCCTCTTCGGGAATGGCCGGTATATTTACATTGATAGCTATGTTTTTCACGGGGTTGTCATTAAGCATAAATGCCGCTAGCTTTCGGGTAAATCGGGCTGCAAATGAAAAATCAGCATCCTTGTGCGCATCCAGAGAAACCGCCATGGAAGGAACTCCCATAATGATCCCCTCCGTTGCTGCCGACACAGTCCCCGAATAGATCACATTGATCCCCACATTGGCGCCCAAATTGATCCCCGACACAACCAGGTCAACCGGTTTGTCCGATAATTCCCTGATCCCGATCTTGACGCAGTCCGCCGGTGTTCCCTTCACGGCATATCCGATGAAACCCCCATTTTTTTTGGCACGTCTGACCATGAGGGGACGAAAAAGTGTGATTGCATGACCCACCGCGCTCTGTTCAACCTCAGGCGCTACAATCAAACAGTCCGCATCTTTGGAAAGCTCCTGATACAGGACACTCAGACCCCTTGCATATATGCCGTCATCATTTGTTAGAAGAAATCTCATAATCAACCTATCCAATCACCTAAAAAAACTGATCACTTATTTTATCTGTAAAATTTGACCATCCTTTATCGTTAAAATAAAGATGTTTTTTTGTGCATCCCTCATTCCCGAAAATGATATCTTCCCCGTCACGCCTCTATAATTTTTTAATCGCAGAAGGCTGTCCCTGAATTGAGTCCTCGTTTCCGTTTCGTCTTCTTTGATAACTTTAATAATCATACTCGCCGCATCGTACACGAGGGCCTCCATAACGTCCGGCTCACGGCTGTAATCCGCATAAAAGATATCGATAAAGTCATTAGTCTCAGGGGAAAAACTGTTCAGACAAAAGCCGTCTGTAAAAACGGCTCCCTCAAGGTGATTGCCTTCTGCCTTCAGAATATCGGGTGAATCCCAGATGCTTGTACCCAGCAGTTTAACCCCGCTATTAATAACATTATAGAATGCCAACTGGGGAACAATCATTCTTATACTTCCCGGGGAATCGGGAATAAAAAGGGCATCAAAGTCAATGTCCGGTTTATTATCATCTTTAACGTCCTTTTCTTTTGCCTTAGAAGAGACTTTCTTTAGACCAATTATCTCTTTGATCTCATCGCCAAAATCTGTCTGTGTTTTATCGTAAGATAATTCTTTCCGAATTTCTCCTTCCTGCCGCTTAACCTCTTTTCCGAACAGCATATCCATTTCTCGGCCGTAATTATCATCCGGGTAGAGAACTGCAAATCTTGTCAGGCCTAGTTCTTCAGTGACGTATTTGACAAGTGTCTCGATCTGCATGGAATTGGTCATGTAACTCCGAAAGACATAATCGCCAATATCGGTAATTCTCTCCTTCCGGGTAAGGGTTATTATAGGGATTTTTAATTTCTGCGCCTCCTTGGCAGCCTCAAGGGCTTCGGTATTGCCGAGAGGACCCAGTATGCAGATCACCCCATCTTTCAAAGCCAGTTTGTTTACAGCCGTCTTTGCACCTTCCGGCTGGCTTTTCGAGTCTTCTATTATCAGTTTGATTGGGCTCTTCACCAACGGATCAAATACGCCCGCAGCCAGAATAATAGCATCCAGAGCCCTGTTTCCGGCAGCCGCATATTGTCCCGTGAGAGGAAGGACACAACCGATAGTATTGCCATCCACTGCTTTCTCTATCATCATACGTTCAGTTGCCGCAGCATCAGATATAATTCCAGCACTTGACATCATAATCAAAAATAATGGTACGACAATCAATCTTTTTGTAAAACGATTAAGCATATGATCACCATAATATAAAAAACATTTTTTTATCCACAATTTATGTCTTATAATGCCCTCTAATATTTCTGGGTACGACGTATTTTATACAAAATAAGGCCGTCCGTCGATAAAAAAATGCCCGGGTATCCATTATCATGAATCCCGGGCATATTAGGCGCTGTTACGTAATAACTGTCAGTGAATTATTTTTTCACCTCTTCAAAGTCAGCGTCAACGACATCGTCATCTTTCCTGCTGGCACCCGGCTGTTCTGCTGATGGGCCGGCATGTGCGCCTGCTCCCGCTCCCGCTTGCGAGGCGGACGCTTTTGCATACATGGCCTCCGCGATTTTATGCGACGCGTTGGTCAATTCTTCCTGGGCGCCCTTAATGGCATTGATGTCATCCCCTTCAATGGCCTTCCTCACTTTTGCTATGGCATCTTCAATTCGCGCCTTTTCCGAAGCATCTATTTTATCACCAAATTCCTTGACATTCTTCTCTACACTGTAAGCCATAGAATCTGCCTGATTTCTAGCCTCTATGAGTTCCCTCTTTCGCTTATCTTCCTCTGCGTGTGATTCCGCTTCTCTGACCAATTTCTGAATTTCCGCTTCCGTCAAACCACTTGATGCGGTAATCTTGATGCTCTGCTCTTTCCCTGTTCCCAAATCCTTCGCGGACACATGGACAATGCCATTGGCATCAATATCAAAAGTTACCTCGATTTGCGGCATTCCGCGCGGTGCGGGCGGTATTCCTACAAGTTCAAACCTACCCAGAGTCCTGTTGTCCGCCGCCATTGATCTTTCACCCTGAAGGACATGGATGCTCACGGCAGGCTGATTGTCCGCCGCCGTTGAAAAGATCTGGCTCTTCCTCGTGGGGATGGTGGTATTCTTCTCAATCAACTTCGTCATTACACCACCCAGAGTTTCTATCCCGAGGGACAGAGGCGTCACATCCAGCAGCAGCACATCCTTCACATCGCCGGCCAATACACCCGCCTGGATAGCAGCACCAACGGCAACTACCTCATCCGGGTTAACTCCTTTATGGGGTTCCTTGGCAAAGATCTCTTTCACCTTCTGCTGAACGCGGGGCATACGGGTCATACCGCCAACGAGGATGACCTCATCGATATCCTTTGGTGACAGGTTTGCGTCCTTTAGCGCAATTCTGCACGGCTCTACTGTTTTTTCAATCAAGTCTTCAACCAGGGCTTCCAGCTTGGCTCTTGACAATTTCATGGTCAAATGTTTAGGCCCGGATGCATCAGCAGTTATGAAGGGAAGGTTTATGTCCGTCTCCATAACGGTGGAAAGTTCCATCTTTGCCTTCTCCGCTGCCTCCTTGATCCTCTGGAGGGCCATCCTGTCGTTCCTGAGATCAATCCCGTAATCATTCTTGAATTCCGTGGCAACAAAATCAATCAGCCGCTGGTCAAAGTCTTCACCACCCAAATGGGTGTCCCCGTTCGTTGACTTGACTTCAAATACGCCGTCCCCCAACTCGAGGATGGATATATCAAACGTCCCGCCCCCCAGGTCAAACACGGCGATCTTTTCGTCTTTTTTCTTATCAAGACCATAGGCAAGTGCTGCCGCCGTCGGCTCGTTGATGATTCTAAGTACGTTCAATCCGGCAACTCTTCCTGCATCTTTCGTAGCCTGCCTCTGAGAATCATTGAAGTACGCGGGAACCGTAATAACCGCGTCGGTTATTTTCTCTCCCAGATAGTCCTCCGCAGTCTGTTTCATCTTTGTAAGAACAAAAGATGATATTTCCGCCGGACTGTAATTCCGTGCTTTTACGGTTATCTGGGCATCACCATTGGGCGACTCCGTGATCCTGTAAGGACATATCTTTTTATCGTACTGAACCTCTTTGGAGGAAAATTTCCTTCCGATGAGCCTCTTTATCGCATATACGGTATTTTCAGGGTTGGTTACAGCCTGCCGCTTGGCAACCTGACCGACCAGCCGCTCTCCGCTGTCCGTAAATGCCACCATAGAAGGTGTAGTCCTGCTTCCTTCCTGATTTGCTATTACAACGGGATCTCCTCCTTCCATAATAGCGACGCATGAATTTGTCGTCCCTAAATCAATCCCTATAATTTTTCCCATTTTAAACAATCCTCCTTAATATCTAATCTCCCTCTTTACATTCTTTGCTATCTTCTTCCTTTGCTCCCTTACTGACAGACACTTTGGCCGGTCTCAACAACCTCTCATGCAGCAGATATCCCTTTTCCAGTTCCTGTACGACCTGGTCCTTCTCGTGGCAGCCGCTGTCGACATGTAGTACAGCTTCATGGATATGAGGGTCAAATGTCTTGTTAATACACTCGATTCGCCGTACGCCATGTTTTTCCAGGCAGCCCTGGAGCTGGCCCTGGAGCAGCTTTAATCCCTCTTTAAATGCATTGGGATAGCCATAGTCGTCGGCATGCTGCAACGCCCTATCCATGCTGTCAACCAGCGGCAGGATATCCTTGATCAGATTTTCATTCCCATATCTAATGGAATCAGCCTTCTCTCTGGCTGCACGTTTTCTGTAATTTTCAAGATCCGCAACCGCGCGAACGTATTTGTCATAATTTTCGGCTGCTTCCCGTTCTTTTTCCTGTAGTTTTACCATTATATCTTCATCGACGAGAGTCTTTTGTTCTTCTCCGTTTCCTTTCTGAACATCTTCTTTTTCTTTTACTACCGCCTCTCTTATTTCTACTTTTCTTGATGTCTTACCCATGTCGTGCTTTCCTAACTTGTTAATCAGTTTATAACTGACTCCGGCACCATGTCTTTATTTTGCATCCGGTCTCTGAAACAGCTTAAAGTCTATCATCTCACATATTACGTGCCCCGCAGTAATGTGGACCTCCTGTATGCGAGGTGTACTGCCGGAAGAGACATTGAGGGAATAATCCACTATCTTCGCTATATCGCCTCCGTCTTTTCCTGTCATACCGATCGTTACCATCCCGATCTTTTTTGCCACGTCCAGGGCTTTTATAACATTAGGAGAAGAACCGCTGGTGCTTATCCCCCAGGCCACATCGCCCGCCTGACCTATCGCCCTGATCTGTTTGCTGAATATTTCAGAAAAATCATAATCATTGCCTATGCTTGTAATCACCGATGTGTCGGTACTCAGAGCAATTGCCGGAAGCGGCGGCCGTTCAATAACAAAACGGTTCACGAATTCTGCCGCAAGATGCTGAGCATCCGCAGCGGACCCACCATTTCCAAAAAGCAGTATTTTATTTCCCGCTTTCAAAGCCGCGGTGATTGCATCAACAACATTGACAATAACGTCAAGATTTTCACCTATAAAGGCTTCTTTAAGATGACTGCTCTCTCTGAATATCTTAACAATATGATCTTCCATATCAACGCAAGCTGCTTCACTTACTTAGGAAATGCAAATTTGCGACTAATATATTTATCGCCCCTCCCTATGTCAAGAGTAGGGCATGGATTTATTGATTAAATTTGGGTTCAGGGGGCAGGTGTTAGGGGTTTAAGCCTGAAGACTTCAAATAACGCTGTTGCACCGCTTTCTTTCTTTTAATTCAGCCAGTTTGCCTTTATTCCAGCCCGATATCCGGCTGAAATACTGGGTAATCCTCGCTATTCCTTCCACTTCTTCGGACCCGCAGAATTCACATTTGTCTTTTAGGGCCCTGGATGTTCCTCCACAAACTTTACAGGTCGTAAATTCCGGTGAAAAAACAATCTGGTCATTCTCGGTATCATTGAAGACATTTTGGATAAACTCAGCAAGCTCTTCCCCGGCTGGCCTCATATCCCCGAGCCACACATGGGTAACAGCGCCTCCCCTTACAAATGGATGAAAACGGCCTTCCTGTCTTACACGCTCCATAGGATGGACAGCGGCAGAGACGCTAAAATGGGATGAATTCGTATAATACACCTCTCCTCTTGCCAGATTGCCTTTGACAAAATGACCTGCCTTCGGAGAAAAGTATTTAAGATCGAGCCTTGCAAAACGATAAGCAGTTGTTTCCGCTGGTGTTTGTTCCAGGATAAAATGCAGGCCATATTTTTTGCCGAGCTTCCCTGCTTCGTTCTTCATATAGCCAATCACCTTCAAACCAAACGTAAGCGCTTCTTCCGATTCATGTAACTGACTGCCTTTATGTATCTGGACAAGCTCATTGAGACCCACAATCCCCATTAAGTAGCACGCATGATCCATCCTCAAATATGGTAAACCGTCTCTGTTCATTGCAAGCACGGCAAGAGGGCCCTCATCGCCATAAGAAAGGAGCTTCTCAATAAAATCCCGTTTCTGGATATGGGCTTTGGCCATCAGTTTCATGCCCTCTGTAATCAGCGAAAACAACGCGTTATCCTCTCCTTGAGCCTTGTAACCAAGTCTCGGAAGGTTCAGAGTCACATTCTGGATGGTCGAACATCTCGTCTTCCAAGGCGTCTTTGTTCCCTCAAAAAGATCATCCTCTTCCTTGAGGGCTGAAAAACCGCACTCATAAGCCTTTATTATCCCTCGACGATCAAACAAGAAACAGGTATTACCCTTTTCACAGGCCACTTCACAGATATGATCGAGGAATTCCTCATGCCCCGGTGACTGAAAAAATTCTTTAGATATATGAACGAGTGGCCTGGGGAATATAAACGGTTTACCCGTACCATCCCCCTTCTTGAAGACCTCGAAAATGGCCCGGGCAAATCTCCGGGCATCGTCTATAAAATCTTCATAAGTGCTGCCTGCAAAGTCACCTCCCGGACTGATAATAGGGACGTTCCGAAGATGTTCAGGTACATCCCAGTAGAGATGGATGTCGGTGAACATTGCCTGGCCTCCCCTGGAAGATGTTAACTGGGAAAATTCATAAATGAGCATCTGGGCGAATTGCCTTATTTCCTTATCGTTCATCTTTGACAGGTAGGGTGCGAAGGAGAAATTAACGGCATCCCAGCCGATGAAGCCGGAAAAATGCCCCTGCAGGATGGCGCCAAAACGCACCATATGGGCCAGGAGCACCTCTGCATGCTTGGCCGGTTTTGCAACTGTTAGTGAATGGGGGAAATTCAAGCCGAACTTCTTAATATACTCAAGGGACTGAAAGGAACTGTAAGGCCTGTCAATAGAACCCAGGCCGTGAAGATGCATATCGCCCATTATATGCGCGTCCCCCACATCCTGTGAAAAGACTTCATAAAGTGAATATTCCTTTTTAATCCCCTCAGCCAGAATTAGATTCGTACCTTCTGGGCCGTGTGGCACATTGGCATTCTCCTTATTCTGGTGAAGGATCAACTCCCTTACATCATAGACGGGAAATCCGAGCAGCGCGTGCATCTTTCTTGCCTGCTCCAGACCTCTCTCTATGAGCTTCGCATCAACTAGTTCCCTTATCAGAGGGGTTGTGAGCAGGCTGATTCCGGATGATATGATCTGCTTTTCGACCTCTCTGCTTATTGCTTCCGCCGTATTGAGGTCTATGCTTGTCTCACGGATAAGGGCATCAACAATTTTCTGCCGGTTCCATCTCGCAATATCCTCTCCGGAGGTTTTTACAAAAAGTGTTATGTCTGTAGTTTCGTCATTCGCCATCTTCTATTACCTTAAACCTGTCATTTCGATCTCTGCTTTTGCGGTGACTTTGAGATATCTAATTTCACGGCGCATGGTTTACAATATTCTCCCACAAATATCAAACCCAGTTTTTACAAATGGTATCATCTGTCGAACCCCGGACTACCCCGAGCTGCCTCTGTACAGTTGCAAAGTGGAAAGGAGAAAAAGGTCTGTTAAGTCGGCTAAAACTTATACTTAAGTCCTACGCCAAGTGCATTGGATGCCCCCGACACCTCGTCGAAAAGTCCAAATATTCCAGAACGATGGTGAACCCGCCATACAAGATTCCACCGAGGGGATTCTGGCAGTGCAAATGTCAGTTCAAACATCGTGTAGTTGAGTAACAGTGATGTGTTTTCATGCTGCTGCTCTTCGAATTTTGGTGTGCTTGTAGCATAGGAGAGGCCGTCACCGATGGCGAAGGTCGTATTGATGTATTTGTTCCAGGGAAAGGTCAAACATCTTAACGCCAGAAGACCGTTGAACTCCCAGTTATGCTGGTCACCCATATGCTTTACCGCCTAGCCTTCAAGTTCCAAATCAATGCGCTCCGAGAAGGAATAAATCCTCCGAGAGACAGCTAAAGCCATTAACTGGTAGGATGTTTCAATATCCGGTGAATAGAATGTCGACCAGATATCGCCCCGTGTTTGGAAGGCTCCATAAACCGTGAGAGCCCAGTTTTCCTTGGTATCCGATGTTTGCGGAAGACTGAGGATAAAAGTTATTACCGGTATCGTCAGGAGAGTTTTCCAAAACTTAAGACTCAGGGCAGGGTTACTCATATGGCTTCTACAAGGTTTCTGCCGGATATTTCTTGTTTAATGCAGTTAACCTTTTGCATAAGTTTATATCACTACTTATGTAGGAATCAAGTCTGTATTAATAAGGTTGTTAGAAGCAAAAAATGATGCTGGTTAAATTTAAAATAATCAGTTAGATTTCTCACTTAAGAGAAGCGCTGCGACTCGTGCCATATGACAGCGGAAGTGCTTGATAGAGCGGGCTTTGAATTGTGGAAATAGCTTCTCACATAATTCTGGTACCGTAACAACATGGTTGAAGCTATCCTCTACGAAAAGTTATCTGATAACGTTGTCCAATGCCGCATCTGCCAGAGAAGATGCCTGGTCAAGGATAGTCAAAGAGGATACTGCCGGACAAGGCTCAATCGTGATGGCAAGCTCTATTCCTTAATCTACGGCGTTGTCTCCACCATCATGGTCTCCCCCATCGAAAAAAAGCCTGTTTATCATTTTTCCCCCGGCTCAAGATGGCTCTCCCTTGGAAGTTTTGGCTGCAACTTCCGCTGCCCCGGCTGCCAGAACTGGGACATTGCCCACGCAGAGATAAGCGAGGAGATAAGATTGGGAAAGATGATTCCTCCAGAAGAATTGGTCAGGGTTGCCCGGAGAAGTAGGTGCCTTGGAATCTCCTGGACATACAACGAGCCGACTCTCTGGTTTGAATACACTCTGGAAGGGGCAAAACTGGCGAAAAAAAATAATCTTTACACCAATTACGTCACCAACGGATTCATCACTCCGGAGGCTCTGGACATTATCGGCCCTTATCTGGATGTCTTTCGCGTCGATTTAAAAGGATTCTCAGATGATTCTTACAAGAAGATTGCCAATGTCGATGACTTCTCAGGCATCCTGGCGGTAACAAAGATAGCAAAGGAAAAATGGAAGATGCATGTAGAGGTCGTGACCAACATCATCCCCGGAATGAACGACGGAGAGGAAGACCTTGGCCGGATGGCTTCCTGGATTTGCGGCGAACTGGGCAGAGATACCCCCTGGCATGTCACCCGCTTTTTCCCTCAATTCAAACTCTCGCATTTCCAGCCCACACCGATAGAAACTCTGGAAAGGACGAGGGAGATGGGTTTGAGCAGGGGCTTGAATTATGTCTACCTGGGAAATATCTTCGGCGGCGAAGGAGAAAATACATTCTGCCCCAATTGCGGCCAGACCCTCATCGTCAGGCAAAGATTGGAGACGAAAGAAATTCTCTTGATTCAGGGGAGATGCAGGTTCTGCAATCAAGACATCGCCGGGAGGTTCGAGGATTCCACAGAGGAGAAGGGGCGATGAGCGGTGAGATCGTCGTGGTGGCAGTGGGAGAGATACAGGCTTCAGTGCCGGCGCATTTGTGCGCAGCACTGACCGAGGTATTCAAACTGCCGTGCCGGGTGGGGGCTGTTTTGCCGGTGCCTGAGCATGCGTTTAATACACGCCGCTCGCAGTACTCTGCCCAGGCCATCTTGCAGCAGTTACTCCCCCATCAAGCGGAGCGGGTACTGGGTGTGGTTGATCTTGATCTTTACGTACCGGAGTTGAACTTTGTGTTTGGCCTCGCCGACCAACGCGGGAAACGCGCAGTAATTGCCCTACCGCGACTGCGCCAGCGGTTCTATGGCGCGCGTGACGACGAAGCATTGTTTCTCGCGCGGGCGGTGAAAGAGGCCGTGCACGAGTTGGGACACACTTATGGGTTGGATCATTGCCGCGACCGGCGTTGTGTCATGACATTCTCGAATTCACTGGCAGACACGGACTACAAAGGACAGGAGTTTTGTCCGAAATGTCGAAAGCGCCTTTTGCCGTAGGGACAAGTTGGTCGTTTTCAATATTTAATTAAATATTTGTCCTTACAGTTCCCTCTAGGGCACCGAGCATCTTTTCCGCAGCCTCAGATATCTCTGCATCATGATCATGGGAAAGAGAAAAAACCCTCAGATGGACAATCCGTGCCGGTATGAAGCGGTAAATGTCCTTTAATGGCTCCGGAGATGTCATACCGGTAGCAGGGTTGAAGATATTAACCCTTTTTTCCGTCTCCGCCATGGGATTAATAGGGCGTGGATCCTGTGTTGCCAGGTCGACACGAAAAGATATACCCCTTAATTTTCCCGGAAGAAATTCTCTCAGCTGCCTTTCATAATCAACGGCATGGGCAAATCTTGTCCCTCTTTGAATCTGATCAATAGAAATCTCCGTGGAATAAGACATCTTCCACTTCACCTCTCTGCTATGGAGTTTCGCCCATTCCCGACTCAGTTTCCTTTTCTTCGGATCCTTTTCTGCAGGCCAGCACCGGACTTCATTAAACAGGAACCATTCGTCGCAGAGGAGGTACTCATCAAGGGATTGAGATGGATCCCAAGGAAAGATTATATTCATAGTGTCCCTGAATATCTCCTGCAGGTGAAGATCTAGCGCTCTCGTTGTCCTGTGAAAATAAACGTTGGTATAGAGGTTCAACCTCGCGTTCAAAAACCTGCTGAGGGCCGAGATGCCCGCCTGGTGAAGGGTGAGACCATCTTTCGTAAAAAATGTATAAAAACGAAGTCTTGTTATGTCCACAATATCGAGAGAAAATCCTGTCATGTAGGCATCTCTCTGGACATAGTCAAGATTATCCACTGTATAGATACCGGAGAAAAGCTGTCTCAATAACTGCAACCACCTTGGCAGCTTTATATCATTACCCGCGGGCATTTTAATAAGCACTGCCACATAAATCGGATCAAGATATTCCCCATCGTCAAATGGACCTGAAGGGCTTCTCCTGATCTGACGGATGATCTTCCCCAATCTTTTCATGATAATCTGTTTCCCGATATCCTCATGGGTAATTTTATACTGATCAAGAAAGTTGTCATCAAAAAAATGCCCGTATGGACCATGCCCGACATCGTGAAGGAGTCCTGCTACCCGGAGGAGTTCCTCGATGTAGTTTACTGAAGGGACATCTCTGCAAATCTCCTCCAAACTCGGATAGAGATACCTGCCGAACTCGCCGGCCACGTGCATAGTTCCCAGGGAATGTTGAAAGCGGCTGTGCTCGGCAGCTGGATATACCCATCGGGCACTCTGTAGCTGACAAATCCGCCGCAGCCTTTGCACCCAGGGAGAGTCAATCAGGTCCTTTTCCGTTTGCTCGTCCGGAAATTCTGGTGAGGGTACTGTAAAACAGGCATACTGATATATCGGGTCGGCAATTAGCGCCATTCCTTGGTATACCTCTGCATATTCTTTGCCTTCTCGTTTCATGGGCAAGGTTTACAATATTCTCCTACAAATATCAAATCCTAATCCTGTTTTAACCTTGACATCTAAATTGCGATTGCCTGACATGCCCCCTGTTAAAAGCGCTTGCTGTCTGCTCTCCATGAAAAAGGATTATTATATGAGATAAAAATCCTGATGATAAAACATATGAGTACCAACAATGTTATATTTCTTGACGTAATTGAACAGTAGATGAGTCAGGGGAGAAAATTGTTCACAGAATTCCGGAAAAGGATTCCGTTGATATCAAATATGGTGACCAGATGGCCGTTTGTAAAAGAGCTGTCACTTTGAATGAGTGCCTCTTACTTAGAAAACCCCAATTTTAAGCGCTGCCATGCGGTTTGAAACGCATGAGGGCCTCTTTCAGGCTCTGCTCATCCATTGAGCGTTCACTCAGTCTGCCTCGGAGTGCCTCGATCATGAATGTAATTTTCGCTATAATTATACCCCGGATCAAGAAATACAAGGCAAATTCCTGGTCAGGATCAATTTTTTTTATCTGAAGCAAAGCAAATACTTTATTAATAATGGGAACTGCCCGTGCATTGATCTCCTTCTGAACTGGCGTCAATTCTCCTTCCTTCTTAGCCCCCCATATGGCGGGTACAATATACGTAATCGGTTCAGATAAAAGTTCCATTCTGTAACTCATAAAGATATCGTTGACGACCCCGTCCAAAAGCGGACTAATGATATTGGCAATCCGCATGATGTCTTCCGGTTCTTTCCGGGATATTATCTTTAAAAAATATTCTTTTAAATTTTTCATCAATCCCCCTACTCAATTAATATGGTTTCTGCCAGCTTTTTAAGTTCTTGCCGTTTCTGACATTTCACTTGAATTATGTAATCCCGATGGTGCAAACAACCTTTAGAGCTGAATGGTAATTTTGGATTCTTTAAAAGTAAAATTGTACTTATGTCAAGAAGATTCAGTCTTATTAATGATTTTGATCGTCAGATGCATCATGATATATCCGACGCATAAAAAAGATAAGAGGTATCGTCAAGATCAACATAACAGACAAGATATAAAAGACATCGTTAAATGACATCATGGAGGCTTCTCTTAAGAGTTGCTCATAGATGGCCCCGGCTCCGCCCTGACCGGAAAGGGTCGGATCAAACCCCCTGTATTGCAGGGCTTGCGCGGTTTTACTGCTTCCCAATGTGTACGGCATATCAAATGGGGTAAGATGATCCACAAGGCGGGCCTGATGAAATTGGGTCCTTCGTGTAAGGATCGTCGTGGCAATGGCTACACCAAAACTCCCTCCGATATTTCTCACGAGATTGAAAATGGACGTCGCATTGCCCATCCCCTCTCTGCCTATGCGGGAAAGAGTAAGCGTGGTCAACGGTATAATAATTAATCCCACGCCAAAACCCAGATATATCCTCGGCCATAGAACCGCATCGAAATCCGCAACCCTGTTAAATTGCGACATGAGGTAAGTCGACCAGGCCGTTACTAATAGACCGGCAACTACGATACCTTTTGAATTTACCCTGGTTATGAGTTTGCCCACAATCGGCATGGCAATAAGACTTGCGACGCCCCCAGGCGCCAGTACCGCCCCCGCAAGTGTTGCTGTATAACCCATAAGAGTCTGCAGGTACATGGGTAGAAGCACGATGCTGCCGAAGAGGTTAATGAAGACAAAAAATATGGTTACATTTCCCAAGCTGAAGGAAAAGTTCTTCAATACCCGCAGATCAACGACCGGATGCTCCGCAGCCAGTTCCACAAATACGAAAAGAACAATAGACGCCAGTGCAACGACAGAGAGCCAGATGATGAATTCTGAAGAAAACCAATCTTCCCTCTGCCCTTTATCCAGCACGATCTGGAGGCAGCCGATACCGACACTGAGGAATGCCAGTCCCCAGTAATCGATTTTCATCTTCATTCCCTTTATGTAAGAAGGGTCAAAAATAAAAATCAAGGACATCAGTATCGAAATGATGCCTACAGGTATGTTGATGAAGAAAATCCAGTGCCAGGACCAGTTATCGGTGATCCATCCGCCCAGGAAGGGGCCGATGATAGGCCCGAACATTATGCCCACACCGTAAATGGCCATCGCTGTACCGTGCTGTGACGGGGGGAAGGTTTCCAGGAGTATAGCCTGAGATATGGGTTGAAGAGAACCGCCGGCAATACCCTGAAGCACCCTGAACACTACAAGGCTTTGTATACTCCAGGCAAAGCCGCATAAAAGAGAGCTTATCGTAAATAAGGCAACGGAAATTATGAGAATGCGTTTTCTGCCGAACAGTCTGCTCAGCCATCCGGCCATGGGGATAACAACGGCGTTGGCCGCGAGATAGGATGTGATCGACCATGTGGATTCATCAATACCGGCGGAGAGACTTCCGCGGATGTGATCCAGAGACACATTTACAACCGACGTATCTATAATAACCATGAGCGTGGGAAGCATCACGGTTAAGGCAACAAGCCACTTGTTCGTACCTGTATCCAATACGAAGTTATTCCCTGGTTATGATCGTGGGTTCGACGGACATACCGACTCTGAGAATATGGCTGGGGTCCGTGCCCTTCTTGAGCACAATCTTGACCGGTATTCGCTGCACTACCTTCACATAATTCCCTGTCGCATTCTCAGGCGGGAACAGGGAAAAAACCGATCCTGTTCCGGACATGATGCTCTGTACTGTACCATCAAAATCGTGACCAGGATAAGTGTCTACCTTGATCCTCGCCTTTTGACCCGGCTTCACATTCTCGATCTGGGTCTCCTTATAGTTTGCAATAATCCAGATGTCATCAAGAGGTACAACAGCCATCAGCGGCTGTCCCTCCTGAATCTGGTTGCCCGTCTCAACGGATTTCTTGGTGATGTAACCTTCTGTAGGTGCATAGATTTTCGTATAACTTTTTTTCAAGTCTTCCGCCTTCAGGACCTCATCTTTCTGTTTCACGACAGAGTCCTGCGATTTTAAGGCCGACTCCGACTGCTTTATCACGGACTTCTGGGTTTCCAGGGCGGATTCAATCTGTTTGAGCTGATCTCTTGCCGCATCAACCTGCGCCACGGAAACGTCATATCCCGTCTTCGTTTTTTCCAGCCGTTCCTCGGGCACGACACTCCTCTTGTAAAGTCCCTGGGCCCGCTTGTAATCAATTTCCGCCTGTTTCAGATTCGCCTCTTGAAGCCTTAGATTCGCCCGTGCCGACTGCACGCCGAACTGCATCTCCGCCAGTTGTTTTTTCGCGACTTCTATCCTTGTTGAAAGTTCGTCGAGCTTTGAACGTTCCGAATCCCGCGATGATCGGGCCCCTCTCACCCTGACATCATAATCTTTCACGTCGATCTCCACGAGGAGATCGTCTTTTTTCACAAATTGATTATCATCCACATAAACGGTTTTCACTGTGCCAGGAACCTTTGACGCAATCACATGTATCCTACCTGTAACAAAGGCATCGTCCGTAGTAATGTGAATTTTTTTGTATTCCAGATAATATAAGACGCCTCCTACGCTTGCAATCAATATTACTGACAAAAGTAAGATGGCAGATGTCTTTTTATTAATGTTGATCATCTCCCATATTTTGCTCATTTACATAACCTCTAAAAATACCCGGAGCCTGTTTCTGCTTTCATAAAGTGAACTTACCCAATAAATTTATTATAGCTATGAACGATACGCTTTTGCAATGTTAAACATACATATCCTCGAAATGAAAGGAGACTTGAGCTAGGCAGTAAAAGACAAAGCATATTCGTAGATTCGTAAACGAAAAAAAAGGTCAGCCGAGCAAGCCAACCTTTACCTGTTACGAGTAATATGAAAAATGACATTATTCTCCCTGATCTTCTGCAAGGAGGTGACGTAGCCCGCTCGACCTCCTTATTATAGAGGGGTCTCGAAAGCACATCCTTATTATTCCATTACTTGTTTTTATGCCGGTTAGACTTCAACCGCTTTCTGTACTTATGTTTGCTTATCTTCTTCTTTCTTTTTTTTACAACACTTCCCATCATATACCTCTAATATTATCAGATGAATAACTCAACCCTGTCCGGATTAAGACGATTTTGTGACCTGCTTTCACCAAACAGGGGGCGTAGCATATACGATTGAATTGTTTATGTCAATGGAGATGAGAAAAATATTTCTTCGTATTTTGAATGTTTTAGTAGGCAATGCTTCCATTGATTAATTTATCATTATAGTTTTTCTATTACAGCACATTCCTGTATTTCTATGTGTGTACCCAAATCATTCGGTAACGCAGGAATGACGGGGATGGGGTTAAATAGAACCATTCCCTATATTCCATTTCACTCATTATTCTATTTTTTTTTGTCAGCAATAGAAAGATACTTAGTCCAGTACGGTTCTTTATATTCTGGTTCCTTTGCCCCTATATTGCGATCCCAATCTTCAAATGCCTGTATTAATGATATCTGAGTACGAACGATCCTTTTCCCAGTGGAATCATTTTCATCCTGAACATATTTGATTGAGAAAAGATAGCTGAATAGATACCAATATCTTTTGTAAGGATCTGAACCGGTGTAAGATATTTTTGCCCAGATATACACCAGCTTTGGTTGTTTACCTATTTTAGGGTTAAGATAAACTGAAATATCGTTTTGATTTGGAAAAACAGTTGTAATGTGAGGGAACTCACCAATTTTATCAAAATATTCCGCAAGATCATTATCCTTAAGTTCATCGCTAACAACTTTATATTCTGCCTGAATATCACTCGCTGGGATTTTACCTGCATTTCTTAAGAATAAATGACCCCCGCCACGTAGTGTTTGATTGTCATCAATGTCTGTCCCAATTGTTAAACTTGACCCAGAAGCAGTTGGATTTAAAATCGCATGCAGATATGGTCTTTGTTCAAGGGAAAAAGCAAATGACTGTAACTTTATACTGTCATTCAATTTATACGCTTGAAATATTAATAAAAATATACCGACCAAAGCGACAATGGAACCCAATAAGATACCCATTGTAGATAATTTTTTATTATTTGATTCATTCAGAAACGGATATAACTTATATGCAACAATGATTAATGTGACAGATACGATAAAATAAATTATCAACAACTTTAACATATAACATTTCCTTGCCAACTATGTGTTGAAATCTCGAGTCCTATCTCCCCCATCCTCTCGGGATGTTCTTTTTGCTCACACCATCTATACATATAGACCTTTGCTAATTCTTTATCACATGGCAACAAAATGTGAAAAAGAATGTTTTAATATACAATATGTGGTATATTAAAAAACAATCAATACAATATTCAGTATTTCCATAGTCTCCAAATTGTTTGATTTAACCATTATTTAGTTAATGAATGGAGGTCGAAATATGATACTTAATAACAAACAAATAGATGAAGCACATCGAATGGCCGATATCCTTACTAATCCGTATTTACGCTCACTTAGTGGGAACATAAGTGCGCCTTTAGAAAAAAGCAGACAATTACGATGGATCATACCACTTGTCATTATATTTGTAATAGCTGTCATTAACATTATGGTGAAAATATAGCAGTAAGTTTCGGTTATTCATCTTCTGGTTCAACAAGATTGAATTGTAAGTTAAGCCATCACGGGAAATTTGTAAATAGCAAATTGATATCGCAAGAACATCTTCATTGCTGTCAACATTACATAATATGATAAATACATCGGCAATTCACGGTTAACGCATTTAGTGTCCTATACATATTTTGAGAACTTCCTTGATTGCCCTCTTATGCTTGTCCACAAAACCGTGTGCATAGATTCAACCTTCACCGAAAATCAGATTTTTGAGAGCTTAATAAGTAAGGCTGATAACCTGTTAGACATACGAATTTAAAAAATTCTCAGAATCAGGAAAATTTTTTTATTGAATCTTGCCACCCCGGTTAATAATAGCCCCACTAGTGGCCGGCACTTCCGACGGAGGATATGACGAACCGTAATATGCCGTAATCTCTTTATCAGAATCCATTACTAGTAAACATGAACCCTTGCCCTTACACCCGTTCCCCAGCCAGCCGTTAAACCCCGATGTAGCTGCTGGCTGCTGCGCGCCAAGCATATATGGAAAGGGAACCATCAGCACCACTGCGCCTGATTTAATTCCTTTATAGGTACAGGTACCTCTTCTACAGGCTATGCCCCAATCGGTATTGTTGACATTTTGGCCGGCGAAAGTTCCTGATATATGGACTGTAATGGAATAGGTAGTAGCCGGAGCAGCTATTGTAGTGGCTGACTTATACGCGGTTGCAGACGAAATATTGGCGGGAACTGCCTTATCAAATGCCTTTACCTTATAATAATATGTGGTTGATGGTGATAAAGTAACTGCCCATGAATATTGAGGATACTGATAATTCCTGCGGTCAGTCCACGTAGTCGTTCCGGCGGGGACTGTGGCAATATCTACGTAAGGCCCTCCTGCGGTTGTTGATCGGGAGATTATGTATCCATCAATTCCGCTTCCCCCTGCGTTGTCATTGGAAGCGTTCCATGATAGTGTAATGGCGATATGTTCGCTGGCTGCGGTAGCGGTTAACCCAGTAGGGGTATCTGGGGCTGTGGTGTTGGTAGATGTCGGCTTTGTGGCGTTATATAGTTCCATAATATCGTCAGCGGATAATGCCCTTGTATAAACCCTGAAGTCAGCCATCTTACCGCTGAAACCCCGTACGGCTTGTGAAGGACAGTAATCTTCCTGTGTACCGATGGCGGTCATCGAACCGCAATTAAGTATACCATCAGACGCAGTAAAGTAGGGGGTCACAAGGCTACCGTTTTTATATAATTTTATGGTTCTATCGTCTGCATTGTAAACCGTAACCCAGTGGTTCCAACTTCCCAAGCTGAAAGTGTTAACAGGTGCAATCCAATTGTCCTGTTTGTTTATATTCGACAGGTTCATATAGGATGCTTCGTACCAATTAACGGAAGGGGGTCTGTTTTTAATAAACCCATAATAATTATCTGCACAACCTGAAGCGGGGTAATCCCTTCGTCCCCATCCGTATATAGCCGTGTTTATCTTTAAAATGTCAGCAATTTGCAACCAGACGGCAATTGTCATCGTCCCCGTCTTTAATTTGGAACTATAGGGTATCCTGACAAACTCGCAAGATCCATCAAACTGTAACGCACCGTTTGACCCAGGCCATGTTGTCCACTTTGGATACCCTATGATTAGCCCATTATTTCCATTGCCGGAAGAATCGGTTACGGTATAACCCGATCCATCATTAAATTTCCACCATCCCGCAAGTCCGGTTTTAATATCGGCATGAACGGGTGAAAAAGACAAAAAAAGGAATAAAGCGATAATCAAACTGATGATTTTTTTCATAAGCTTCTCCTTTTAAAAGAAAATCGCTAGGCAATGATGGTGATCTGGAATAAATATAGACATTGCAGATCACGGTTAAATGTTATTTCTTTGATCTTTTATCGTACTTCTTCAGATAGTCCCGGATGGCTTCTTCTAAAAGATCGTTCAGTGGTTTTCCCAGATCAATGGCGAGCTTCTTAATCTCTTTCTGGAGATCGCTTTCAATTCGTGTAGATAAGTTTTTACGTACCATGAGTTAAATTTATAGAATGTGTTTCCAAAAGCAATGAAAAAGCACATTGCAATATGATTTATATCATGTTATCTTTATATCACGTTTCGCGTCGCAAAGACATATTTAAAGGCGCAAACGGTGCTAAAAAACAGTTACAATCAAAGAAATAGGGGCTACGCTGCGAAACGCAACCCCTTTATTTTCATGGTGGGTCAGGGCAGAATCGAACTGCCGACACCTGGATTTTCAGTCCACGTTCTGTATATATTACCTATTTATACCGAGTCATATATTTTTATATATAGTGTAACAATTACCAAAGGTTAATTTATATTTATTGCTACCATCTAATATTGAGAGATACCGCTTATAGACACCTATATAGACACTTTTTCACCGCTACTAGACACCTATATAGACACCTAAACAGACATCAGAGATAGCTTCAACCGTAGAGTTTCTTCAGCAACCAGGCAGTCCTTTGTCCCAGGGTTTGTGCGGCCAGGATGCCTTCCTCATCCTTTTCCACCTCTCCCTTATCTCTGGCAACACTCATCGCCCGACCGACGATGATAAGTTCGTTGCTTAAGAAGAAGTGGTTCA
>DASPQI010000246.1:0-4907 GCA_035625045.1 Syntrophales bacterium
TATTTGAAGTGGCCCTGAACGGCAGTTCCATATTTACGCACAGCAATATATTCATCCCCGCGGGTTTAGACCGAGGGCTGCGTACGGTCTTCGTAACACCTGACATGCACCGCGTCCATCACTCCGTGATCATGCGCGAAACAAATACCAACTTCGGCTTTAACCTATCCTGGTGGGACCGTCTCCTGGGTACATATCAGGACCAGCCCTCGCAGGGGCACGAAGGGATGACAATCGGTCTCGGTTATTTTCAGGACTCTAAACAGCTCTCAATGCCGTGGCTCCTGGTCTTGCCGCTAACGAGAAAAAAGATCAGAAATCTCATCAACCCCGTGAGGCGATAAAAAATTTATGAGCTCGATGATGAAAGACAGATGTCTGGTCATGTTTGCCAAATTCCCTGAGCAAGGTCAGGTCAAATCCAGGCTCACAAAAGATCTGGGTGAAGAGAGGGCAACAGACCTTTATCGCTGTTTCATAGAAGATTTGCTGTTGCGTCTTTCCGGAGGAAATTACAGGTTCCAGATTGCTTTCTACCCCGCTGATAAGGAACGCGAGATAAGAGAAATGTTTGGGCATGAACTTTTGTACACTCCGCAGTCCGGAGAGGATCTGGGTGAAAGGATGAAAAACGCCTTCAGTCGATGCTTTTCAGAAGGACCGCGATCTGTCGTCATCATCGGAAGTGACATCCCTGATCTGCCGGTATGGATCATTGAAGAAGCTTTCTTCTCTCTCGATGACCACGACGCCGTTATCGGCCCATCTGTCGATGGAGGCTATTACCTCATTGGATTCAGAAATGAGACATTTAATCCCGATATCTTTGCCGGGCCCATCTGGGGTACGGAAGACGTTTTCCGGCAGACCATGACGATCCTGCGGGAAACCGGGACACTGGTACACGTGCTGCCCCCGTGGCAGGATATAGACAATGTCGAGGACATAGCGGCTCTCATCGAAAAAAGTGAAAAGACGAAGTTTACTAACTCTAAAACAATGCTGTACCTGCGAGGCAGCGGCCTGGCATAATATCTCATGACTCCCGAATTTTCTTTCATCATCCCCGTCTGGAACGAAGAGTCGGTCATCCTACGGACAATAGAGCATATCCTCTCTCTGCAATCAGCCGCCGGTGCTGAGATCATCGTAGTGGATGGAGACCCTGCGGGAAAAACAATGGAGATTGCCCGTCGTGCGAGCGTCAAAACGGTCATTTCAGAGAGGGGACGGGGAAGCCAGATGAACCATGGAGCAGCTCTTGCTGCCGGAAATATCCTTATCTTCCTGCATGCCGATACCCGTCTTCCCCCTTATGCCCTGGGACTCATCGATACCGTGATGCGGGATGAATCCTGCACGGCTGGGGCCTTCGATTTGGCCATTGATTCAGAAAGGCCCGTATTCAGATTGATTGAGAAGGCGGCTTCCCTGCGTTCCCGTTTAACGAGGGTCCCTTATGGAGATCAGGCTGTATTCATGAGAAAAGATGTTTTCAACGAACTCGGCGGTTTCAGGAATATCCCTATCATGGAAGATGTTGAGATCATGCGGCGGATCAAGAGGCGGGGCGGTAAAATTTGTATCATCGATAAAGCAGTCCGTACATCATCGCGGCGCTGGGACAGGGAGGGAATCGTTTACACAACCCTCCGGAACTGGCTGCTGATCACACTTTACCTCCTCGGGGTTAAACCGGAGAAGCTGGTTAAATTCTATCGATAAGCTTTGTTATACCTCTTCACTGCAATTTGGGAAACTAAACGCACATCGTTTAAACTGCCACCCATTTCATTTTCTGAAGTCTTTGCCGATGCTCCATGCCTTTCCTGCATTTTCACCAACTTTCCAGTAATTGTTGTCCGGCATAGTCAAAGTGAAGGGATTTATTTTTTTAATATCGGGTTTGCCGTCTGTCAGGCAGCGTTCTTCTGTGTATGTTTCCATAATTTCCCCGATGAACAGTGTATTCGAGGGCAAATCCACAGCGGTGACAAGATTGCATTCCATGCAGAGAGGACACTGCTGTATCATGGGTGTATTTGGCAGGTCACCGTAAAAAATATCGAATATTTTTGATTTGTCGACTTTCTCCCCGGAGACCAATCCGCAATAATCAACCTTTTCTATTAAGTCGCTACCGGGAATGTTCACACTGAATGTTCTGTTTTTATGGATTCCCGCATTCGTGTAATGATATTTGCCCAAAGCCACGGTGATCATGGGTGGATTGAAGTTCACTCTTGACACCCAGGCTACAGCCATGAAATTAGCGCGATCATCGACAACCGTACCTACCAGAACCATCGGCATGGGATAAACGAAGTTATTTTTCCCGATCTTTATCTTATTCATAATTCACCTCCTGTTTAGCTCACCGTTACTTTCTCGCTCAGGTTCGAGCCATTCCAGCCAGCGGGAGTGACCGCTGCAATTTGCCAGATGCCTGTAACACTCAACCCCATCGATATAGGAAAGCAGCTCAAGCCGCGGGTATTTATATTCATCCGATAGGTCTATCGAAATGCACCAGATATTCCGTTTGGATCCGTAATCTGCGACGAGCCTTGCCAGAGCATTACGTGTTTCCGGCGACATCTGATTGCTGACAAAGGTATGGAACAGGCAAAGAGCCGAGTCAGGGGGCACAATCTTCATAACACCGGGCAAAAGTTCAAGGACGTCACCTTTGCGCAATTCCGGGGGGTTGTTCCGGGCTATTTCAATAGCTCGGTGCAGGAGATAAAAGCGGCTGGAATGCTCAGGCCAGATGAATGCCCGGAGCCAATTTACTGCCGAGGCGTCCCTTACATCGATGGGGTGGAGGTCTATGCCGATACGTGCGGCTATTTGCGGGAATTTTTCCGAAAGCGGCGGTCGCCTATCTCCACGCAAAGTGCAGATTAATCGTACGGGTGATGCCCTGTCTCCGTAAAGGAGGCCGTCTCCGTAATCATAACCGTAGTTATCCCAGAGAAGATTTAGTCCCGCACTGGCGCCGATCTCTACAAACGTGAGCGGGAGACCCTTTGCCTTTTGAGCGACGATGCCGAAAGCAGGCAGAAGGCTGGCGCAGCGGCGGACTTCATTGGTCTGGATATGATAAGTCGAGATGATGTCCTTGATCTTGTTTCTGTGCCCGCAACAAAAATCCCGAAACAACGGATATGGATCGTCCTCACCAATACTGGAGACAGGTGTGACGTCAGGGTAGAATTGAGCGAGCGGCTTTGCCGGATCATTCAGCAGCAGGTAATGGATCGCTGCGAGAAAGATCATCGGCACGGGTTTCGAAAGGGCATTTGAAGCAAGAGAGAGAAGTTCCTTATCTTCACTGATGCCCATTGCCAGCTTTTCATACAACGGAGAAGAGCCGCGGAACTCATGGACAGCGCTATTTGCAAAACTTTCAGCAATGTGATCAAGATGAGATGCTGGAACGGGCATTAGTCGGCCAATCATTTGCAGATTTGTCCTAAGATCTAGTGATTCTGATAAAACGACTCATGTATCCCAGTGTTTAATGAAAGTACCTTTCTGATACTCGTCGAAGGCAATCCGCAATTCCTCCTGCGTGTTCATTACAATAGGCCCGTACCACGCGACAGGTTCTTTCAATGGCTTGCCGGATATCAAGAGAAAGCGAACAGGTTCATCTTCAGTAGCGATAACTATCTGTTCCCCTTCATCGAACAGAATGAGAGTTTCGTTTGTCACGAAAGGATTTCTTTGGAAGTCGAAATAGTTAGTCCCCTCCACCTCGTAGGAGAAGGGGTTCTTCTCCCGGCAAAAGTATGCCTTCCCTCCGATAACGTACGCAAATACCTTGTGACCCGGTTTGGTTGCGTGAGTAAACTCTGCCTTCGCTGAAACCGTCACGTCGAGGTATTCCGGATCGGTCACGATATCCCGGACGGGACCCTTTGTTCCCTCAACTTCACCGCAAATGATTTTGATCGTAACGCCGTTTCCGGTAGAGACCTCCGGTATCTGATCACTCTTCACATCGCGGTATCGTGGATCCATCATCTTCCGGGAGGCCGGAAGATTTGCCCAGAGCTGAAAACCCCACATCACGCCTTGCTTATCACCCATCGGCATTTCCTGATGGATAATACCGCTCCCGGCTGTCATCCACTGTACGTCCCCGGAACCGATGATGCCCTTATTCCCCATGCTGTCCCCGTGTTCCACGTCTCCGCGAAGGACATACGTGATGGTCTCGATTCCGCGATGAGGATGCCAGGGAAACCCCTTTATGTAATGCCGCGGATCGTCAGAGCGAAAATCATCTAAAAGAAGAAACGGATCGAATGCAGGCACCTCGCTGAAACCAAACGCCCGCTTCAGATGGACACCTGCTCCCTCAATAGTGGGTTTGCTCTTGATGACCTTCCTGATCTTTCTATCTTTTCTCATCATATCCTCCTTGTTTGCATTTTCTGCACCCCGAATGATCTTCAACATCCTGTCATTCCGGGGAGCAAAAAGCGACGAGGAATCTTGTCCGTTTATTTCAACGTGATCGCCTTCTCAGGACAGAGTTCCTGGCAGCAAAAGCAACTGATGCAGGTATCGGCGTCAACGCGGGGAAGGTTGTCGTCACCCATGGACAAAGCCGATACCGTGCATTGATCGATACAGGTTCCGCAGGCCGTACACAACTCGGGATCAGCTTGCGGGCGCATGCGTATGCGATTACGAATCAACGTCTGTATGGCTTCATTTCGAAGAAGCACTTCGCCGCTAAACGGAGGGAGTTTAAAATCAGGCACTGGTTTCAATTCGCCGATGACTTCAATCGCACTCAAGTCGTAGTTCCCCAGGCCAACTTCCTTCGCTCTCTGAAGGATGCGTAAACTTCCCGGCTCAAGCCCCATCATCGTCGTCACAACGGCATCCATTGC
>DASPQI010000247.1:0-4312 GCA_035625045.1 Syntrophales bacterium
TTTCTTTGGCCAGATACGATTCTTCCGGGCTGGCCCCCCCCAAATAAGCACTCTCATCCGCTTCTCTTACGTGCAGAGAACGGGACCCAACTTGCGAATACACTGCAACTGCCTTGACTCCCATTCGCTTGCATGTCCTTATGATGCGGACCGCTATTTCTCCCCGATTCGCAACCAATATTTTTTTGAACATCCTACCTCCTTATAGAGGAACATTCCCATGCTGCCGTTCCGGTTTTTCCCTTTTTTTCCCTTCCATAAACTGGAGGCTTCTAATGATCCGGTGACGTGTGTCCCTGGGAAAAATAACGTCGTCGATGTATCCCCTCTGGGCGGAGAGGAAGGGATTCACGTATGTCTTCCGGTATTCTTCCGTTTTTGAAGATAGCACTATTTCCGGATCCGGCGCTGAGGTGATCTCTTTACGATAAATCACCTCTGCCGCGCCCTTCGGGCCCATCACGGCAATCTCCGCCGTAGGCCAGGCATAATTAATGTCACTGCCGATGTGTTTAGAGTTCATGACGACATAAGCCCCGCCGTAAGCCTTGCGGACAATGACGGTGATACGCGGCACGGTGGCTTCGATAAAGGCGTAGAGCAGCTTGGCGCCATGGCGGATGATCCCGCCCTGCTCCTGTTCCGGCCCAGGCATAAAACCGGGCACATCTACAAGGCATATGAGAGGGATGTTGAAGGCGTCACAGAACCGGACAAATCGTGCCGCCTTTGTTGATGCGTTGTTATCCAGTACCCCCGCCAGGACGGCAGGCTGATTTGCCACTATTCCTACCGTCTGGCCCCCCAGACGGCCGAATCCGCAAATGATGTTTCTTGCATAATGAGACTGAACTTCCAGAAACTCCGCCCCGTCAAGAATGCTGTTGATCAGCACTTTCATGTCATAACTCTGATTCGGATTTTCAGGTACAAGATAATCAAGCGCAGGGTCGGTGCGGCCCGCCGGATCACTGAGGTCCAGAATCGGCGCCATTTGCCGGTTGTTGGAAGGAAGATAGTTGATCAGCCGCCTTACTTCCCGTAGACACAAGATATCGTTGGGCAGCACAAAATGAGCCACCCCGCTCTTTTCCGCGTGGACCCTGGCGCCGCCGAGATCCTCATGGGATATGGCTGTATGGGTGATTGTTTCCACAACATTCGGTCCTGTAACGTACATGAATGACGTATCCTCGACCATGAAGATGAAATCGGTAAGGGCCGGGCTGTACACGGCGCCTCCCGCGCAAGGTCCCATGATGCAGGATATTTGTGGGATAATCCCGCTTGCCAGGGCGTTTCTTTTAAAGATATCCCCGTATGAAGCCAGGGCATCCACCCCTTCCTGAATCCGCGCTCCTCCTGAGTCATTGAGTCCTATAATAGGAGCCCCGACTCTCACGGCGTGATCCATCACTTTACTTATCTTCTGTGAGTGAGCTTCACCCAGAGAGCCGCCGCGGACTGTGAAATCCTGGCTGAACATGAACACTTCCCGGCCGTCGATCGTACCGTGCCCTGTCACGACACCGTCTCCTGGGTACGTCTTTTCCTTACCGAAAGCGCCGCCCCTTCCTGTTTTTAGCAGATCAAACTCCTCAAAGGAATCTTCATCAAGCAGCAACTCAATACGTTCCCGCGCGGCGAGCTTCCCCCTGCGGTGTTGTTCTTCAATCAGCTCGACGCCTCCACCTTTCAAGGTCTCATTTCGCATTTCTTTCAGTACATTCAAAGTACGCTGCGTGGCCTGCACTGTCGCGTATTGCGCCTTGGATGGTGTCGGCTTTTTCTTTATGGTATTTTTTTGAGTTTGCCGTTCTTTCATAATGATCACTCCCTATTTATCTTATAATTATCTCGAAAGTTTCCATTCGTAATAACCATAACCTTCATAAGCAAAAAACCCCGCTCTCATTAAGAGAAAACGGGGTTTCGTTAATAGGCACATGACATCCCTCTGTCAGGGTTGAAGGTTTTGAATATCTTAATTGCTGATGTTACGCATATTTTTAATATCACGATTTACATTAGAAATCTATACCTGTATTTCATGAAGAATTCCTATTTTTTGTCAATCCATGCGCAATACTTTTGCCCCCCGGATTTTTGCCTCCTTCAGTTCGACCAGGGCTCTGTTGGCCTCTTCCAATGAAAACTCCTGTACCTCCGGTTTGATGGGAATTTCTGCTGCCAGCCGGAGGAACTCACTGATGTCTCTCCGCGTCACGTTCGCCACACTCTTTATTTCCTTTTCCAGCCACAGATGGTTAGGGTAGTTCACTCTCAGAAGGTTGTCCTTGTCGGTATCTTCTTTCCTGATGGCATTAATCACCAGCCTCCCACCGCTGACAAGGTTTTTCAGGGCCTCTATTATGGGTTCCCACGCCGGTGTCGTGTCAATAATAGAATGGAGCTTTTCCGGTGGTTCATCTTCCGTATTCCCCGCCCAGACAGCCCCCAACTCCCTGGCAAAGGCCTGCTCCTTCTGACTCCGGGCAAAAACGTACACGCGTGAACTCGGATATTTATGGAGTACCATCTTGAGGACCAGGTGTGCCGAGGCGCCGAATCCAGTAAGACCTAGATTCTGGCCGTCCTTCAGATTTGTCAGCCGCAGGGACCGGTAGCCTATGGCGCCCGCGCATAGAAGGGGTGCAGCCTCTGCATCAGAAAATATATCAGGGATCGGGTACGCGAAATTTTCCGGCACAGTCATGAATCCGGCATAACCTCCATTGGCATCCCTGCCCGTAGCCTTGAATTCCTCGCAGACATTTTCATCTCCTGCGAGACAGGCAGCACAGTGGCCGCAGGCGGAAAATATCCAGCCGATGCCGACCCGCTCACCGGTGTGAAACCTTTTCGCCTTTTTCCCTGCTCCTGCTACCCGGCCCACTACCTGATGGCCCGGGATGATGGGTAATGCCGGCGGTGGTGTCCTCCCTTCTATCTCATCCAGTTCCGTATGGCAGACGCCGCACGCAGAAACCTGCACGAGGACTTCCCCCTCTTTTGGAACAGGTTCCGGCAGATCGATCATCTCCAGTGGCGTCTTATTATCCCGAAAGCTGGAAATTCCCGTCAGCACCATTGCTTTCATCTTATTTTCCTTTCCTTCATCACGCAGTCTACACACATTAAAATAACCAAAACTCTATCGGTGAAGGCATTTGCGACATGATTAAGTCTTGACAAACAAACGCATTTTACTTAAAAATATTTCACAAAGTCAAGCAGATAGGAATCAGCAAAATGTAAATGAAGCCTGCATACTTAAAACTGTTAATAAATTTATACCCACCCTATTGGGGAACGGGAATTACCGTTAAAAGTATCTCTCCGGATTATAGAGAAATACACGTACAGATGAAAATGAGGTGGTACAACCGCAATTATGTCAAAAGTCATTTCGGCGGATCTTTATATGCAAAGACAGATCCTTTCTTTATGTTAATGTTGATTCACATTTTGGGAAAAGATTTTATTGTTTGGGATAAAGCAGCTCATATTGATTTTATCAAACCAAGCGAAGGAACAATCACCGCAAGATTTTTTATAGGAGAGGACCGAATAGAAAAAATAATTAATAACACAGCCGGCGGTCAAAAATATTTTCCTGAGTTCTCAGTTGATATTGAGAATGAAGCGGGAGAGAAAGTGGCACATGTGGTAAAAACTCTTTATATAAGGAAAAAGAATTTAACATAAAAAATTGGGAGACCTAAGGGGAGAAGAGTGCGGATAGTTCAAGACGGAGTATCTGATGAGCGGCTTTGAGTTTGTTCTTGTAGGGCTTGCCGCAATCGCAGGAGGTGCGGTAAATGCCCTTGCTGGCGGCGGCACACTCATCACGTTCCCGATGCTGATTGCGGTAGGTATACCGGCAGTAGCCGCAAACGTAACCAATACAGTTGCGCTGTGCCCAGGATATTTGGGTGGAACTTTCGCCCAGTTGAAAGACCTACAGGGGCAGGAGCGTCGCCTATGGTTTTTCCTTCCAATCAGTGTTCTGGGTGGAATCGTGGGCGGCATCTTGCTCCTGAACACGGGCGAGCAGTTGTTCAGGGCACTCGTGCCATACCTCATTTTGCTCGCAGCGGGTCTGCTGGCTGTCCAAGACCCCTTGCGCACCTGGATTGTGAGTCGTACCGAGCGGGAGGAAACGGCGGCAATGCACCGGCAGTGGTCGACGCTGGCCCTTACTTCGGCTGCCGTCTATGGCGGCTATTTCGGTGCGGGGATGAGCGTGATTGTGCTGGCGGTACTTGGGCTAGTGCTGGATGACACACTGACACGGCTAAATGCCTTGAAG
>DASPQI010000248.1:0-9456 GCA_035625045.1 Syntrophales bacterium
ATATGTGCAATTAACAGTCTCTGATACCGGGCATGGAATGGACAGAGATACCTTGCAATATATCTTTGATCCATTTTTTACAACCAAGGAACTGGGTAAGGGTACCGGCCTCGGTCTTTCAATGGTTTATGGCATCGTAAAAAACCACCACGGTCACATCGTTTGCTATAGTGAACTCAACCGAGGTACTACCTTCAAGATCTTTTTACCAGCTATAGAGCCCCTGGAAAAACCTCTTGAGACAGTTGCAATGGAGAAACCCCAGGGTGGCACGGAGACCATTCTTCTAATCGACGATGAAGAATTTATCCGGGATATGGGTGAGCAAATTCTTACAACATTTGGATACATTGTATACACTGCCCCGGACGGGGAGAGTGCGATTGAAATCTATCGAAAGCAAAGAGATGCCATTGATCTGATTATATTGGATTTGATAATGCCGGGAATGGGGGGAAGAGAATGTCTCTTGAGACTCCTCGATATTGATCCGCAGTCCAGAATTGTCATTGCAAGCGGGCACATGGTTGACGGCCCCGTTAAAGATATCGTGGACCTGGGTGCAAAGGACTTTATCCATAAGCCTTACGGATTGCGGCAAATGCTTAAAGTGGTCCGTGAAGTTTTAGACAAGGGAAAATAGAAATATGAATGCAGATAAACTAAAGATGATTGAAAACATTCCAGAACTTGTATCGGATATATCTTCACTTCCTGTAGTCGCTTCGCGAATCTTACATCTTATTGCTGATGATACTTCATCCCTGGAAGAATTGAAAAAGGTTATCTCGCTGGATCAGTCCTTTTCTTCACGAGTCCTGAGGATAGCCAATTCCGCTTTCTACAGGAGGGGCAGAAGTATAGACGATGTAACTGCCGCCATCATGCGCATCGGATTTACTACTTTAAAAGCTCTGGTATTTGCCACATCATTGAGAGATCTATGCCAGATGTCAAACAGTACCGACAGGCTTCTGTGGGAGCACAATACAGCAGTATCGATAGGATCAACGGTTATTGCAGATGAAACGAATCTGATAGCTCCGGGAGAGACGCTGAGTTATGGTCTTCTCCATGATATAGGGAAAGTGTTGATAAACATCGCGATGAGAAACAAGTACGCTGAGGTTGTGCGTATGGTGAAAGAACAGAATATCTCTTTCCTCGAAGCTGAAGATAAATTATTCGGTTTTAATCACTGTGATGTCGGTGAATATGTTGCCAACCGCTGGAATCTTCCCGAGCACCTGACATTCATAATAGCTAATCATCACGGTAAAGATCTTTTGAAGACCATAGATGACAGCGGGCTGAAAAAAATTATGTTCATTGTAAAGGCCAGTGATCACCTGTGTTCAACTTTGGAAATCGGGATGAGTGTGGCATACGGCAACAGCCTAAGTGATGAAGAATGGAAATTTTTGAAATTATCAGGCCCTAAAAAGCTTGAGAAGGTAAGCAAGAGGATAGAAGAGGAATATCCTCAGCACAAAGACTTTGTAATGGGGGTTGGGAATTGATATGGAAACCACAGTGCCTCAAGAAATTCTCTATCGCTATTTAGCAAAAAAAGCCGTCCAGGATTTGAGAAACAGAGAAGATATTGACATTGAAATGATTTGCTATTTGAATACATCTCCTTTGATAAATTATTGCCGCTTGGAAATAAAAGGTGGCGATAAGGAGTGGTTAAAAGAAATAGCGGCTTCAAAAGAGAAACCTCTCGTTCTTCGCCAGTTTGCGCTGAGCCTTATAAGGCAATTAAAAGATCAGAATGATGTCAAGGACTTTTTATATAACCTTTGGAAAACTTCCGCCGAATACGAGATAAAGATCGAGGTACTATGGAATCTCTTGACCTATGATGACCTTTCCAAAGAATTATATAATGATATACGTCAGAATTTTACCGTCGCGGAATGGGACAAGTGGCTACCTTTGATTGTTGAAAAACTTGGCGGTGAGGATAAAGAGAAGGGGCAGGTTAAAGAATTAATGAATAAGTTTTTCGACCTATGATATCTTCAATCGCAATCAACGGAGTTTTTCCTTCCAGGCGCTGAGCTTTTGTAATGCCTCCAGCGGTGTCATATTCAGAATGTCGAGCGTTTTCAACTCATTTATGACAACATCGTCTTCGTCAATGAAGAGGCTTAATTGAGCCTTGTTCTTCGGGGACGACCTCCTGCCGCGGGCAATCCTGGGCATGCCGATCTCGTCGAATTCGCCCTTCTCGAGGTTATTCAGTATTTCTTTCGCTCTGTCAATAACCTCTTCGGGTACCCCGGCAATCCTCGCCACCTGAATACCGTAACTCCTGTTTGTCCCCCCTTCCATGATCTTTCTGAGAAATATGATCCTGTCCCCCCATTCCTTTACGGCGATATTAAAATTCTTGACTCCCTCTTTGGTCACGGCCAAGTCTGTCAATTGGTGGTAGTGGGTAGCGAACAGAGTGCGCGCCCCGATATGCTTCTCGTCATGAATATATTCCACCGTAGCCCAGGCGATACTCAGACCGTCAAACGTGCTGGTTCCCCTCCCCACTTCATCAAGGATAATCAGGCTTCTCCGGGTCGCATTCTGCAAAATGTTTGCTACTTCATTCATTTCGATCATGAAAGTACTCTGTCCGCGTGCGAGGCTATCCGCCGCACCAATACGAGTAAAAATACGGTCAACAACTCCAATTCTTGCCTCACCTGCCGGTACGAAACTCCCCATCTGGGCAAGTACTATCATAAGGGCAATTTGTCTGATGTATGTCGATTTTCCCGCCATATTGGGGCCGGTAATTACAAGAACACGATTGTTATTAAGATCAAGATAGGTATCATTGGGCACAAAACCGTCCGGCAGAGGCATCCTTTCCACAACGGCATGCCTGCCGTCTTTTATATCGATCCTGTCTTCATAATCTACAACCGGGCAGCAGTAGTTATAACACTCCGCCACTTCCGCCAGAGATGTGACAGCATCCAGATTGGCAATATGCGAAGCCGTTGCCTGGATGCGTTTTATTTTCTTCGCAATCTCTTCTCTGATTTTGACAAAGAGCTTATATTCCCTTTCCTTCCGTCTGTCTTCGGCATTCAGTACAGTATACTCATACCCTTTTAACTCCTGGTTGATATACCGCTCTGCACTCACAAGGGTCTGCTTCCGGATATAATCATCCGGAACAAGATTGGTATTTGTTTTTGTAACCTCGATATAGTACCCGAAGACACTGTTAAACCCTACCTTCAGAGAATTAATCCCCGTCCGCTTTCTCTCCTTATCTTCAAGGGCCGCAATCCACTTCTTGCCATCCCTGCTGATGGATATCAACTCATCCAGTTCACTATCGTAGCCCTCTTTTATAATGCCTCCTTCACGAATTGTCATCGGAGGGTCTTCGCAAATGGATCTTTCAATCAGGTCGAGTATGTCCGGCATCTCGTCGATTCCCTCATAAATTGAGATCAATAGAGATGAATCCAATTCACAGAGCAATGTCCTGATCTCCGGGAGGGCAATCAGGGATGTCTTCATTGCATTCAGGTCACGCCCGTTGGCGATACCCATGGATATCCTGCTCGCCAGCCTTTCTAAATCATATACACGATCAAGGTTTTTTCGCAGATCCTCTCTGAGTCTATGGTGTTCTTTAATTTCAGATACCGCAGCCAGTCTTTCTTTAATCCGATCCGGGACCAGTAAGGGATAATTAAGCCACCAGCGAAGCCTTCTCGCACCCATTGACGTCACCGTCTTATCAAGAATATGAAAGAGGGACCCTTCTTTTTTGTTGTCAGTTATGGTGGCAAATAACTCGAGATTACGCTTGGCAACATCATCCATTACAAGGTAGCTATCGGTTTCATACCACTGGATGACATTTAAATGGCCCAGATGATCTTTTTGCGTCTCTTCCACATATCGCAGTATGGCGCCGGCTGCAACTACCGAGGCTGGATGCTGCAGAATGCCCTCCTCGTTCAAAAGCTCAGGAGAAAAATATTCTCTTAATCGCGCTACCGCCACATCATGATCAAAATAATCGCTTGCAAAATTATTTATCCTGAAGCGCGGTTCTCCCTGTGATAATGTCTTTAAAATATCCTTCTCACAAAAGTCCTCTGCAACAATTACCTCCCGAAAATCAAGCCCGCTTATTTCCGCCATGAATATCTCTCGATTTTGAGACTCCGTCACCCGAAACTCGCCAGTGGATATATCCAAAAAAGCAAGGCCAAACCGGTCTTCTCTGCACGCAAGGGCCACCAAAAAACTATTCTCCCTGATATCTATGGTATCTGCATCAACAAAGAGAGCAGGCGTAATAATGCGCACCACATCCCTTTTAACAATGCCTTTTGCCTCTTTGGGGTCTTCTATCTGCTCACAGATTGCTACCTTGAAACCTTTTCCGATAAGCTTTGCAATATACGACGAGGCGGCATGGTACGGTATTCCACAGAGGGGTATGCTGTCATTTTTCCCCTTGTTCCTTGAAGTGAGGGTAATTTCAAGAATCTTTGACGCGGTAACAGCATCCTCAAAGAACATCTCATAGAAATCCCCCATCCTGAAAAAAAGGATGCAGTCCTTATGCTGCTCCTTGATTTCCAGGTACTGCCTCATGGCGGGGGGTAAATTCAGAGTGTATGTCATTCCCACTTGTCACCCTTCCTTTTCAAATCGATATAATCCACCCGCTCTACCCTCCCCCTGTCACTGATAAAAGAATTAAGGAGCCAGCTTATGAAACTAATAATGAGAGCACCAAACACAGCTGTCCAGAATCCGTGCACCTCAAAACCAGGAATGACACCCGAAGCCATCTTTAGCATCAGGGCATTGATGATAAAGGTAAAAAGTCCGAGCGTCAGGATATTAATGGGCAGGGTTAGTATGATAAGAACAGGCCGGAATAACGCATTCAGGATTCCCAGTATGGCCGCTGCAAAGAAGGCCGAAAAAAAACCGCTGATATGGATACCCTCCAACAGATAGGAGGCAACAATAATTGCTATCGTGAGAATTAACCAGCGAATCAAAAGGCCCATCGTTGAGTCACTCTCCTACTCAAACCTTGTGAATTGTTCCTTCATCGCGCTGCAAACAGGACACTCCTCAGGAAGGATGCCATCCGATACATAACCGCAGACTGTGCAGACGTAGTACGTCGTTTCTCGCTCTTCCATCACATGGCTCATCGCCTCTTTATAGAGTTTTGCATGTACTTCCTCCACGTCCCTGCTTTGACTGAAGTGCAGTACGGCTACCATGTTCCCTTCCGCTTCCGCCTGTTTGACGAATTGATCATAGGCAACTTCTGCAACCCTTGTCTCCGATTCAAAGCTGGCGGCCAGATTTTCTTCAGTGCTTTTCACTCTCCCCAAGACCTGTAGCGCACGTGCCCCATGGACCTGTTCGGAGAATGCTATTACCCGGAAAAGTTTGGCAATCTGGGGGTATCCTTCTTCCTCCGCCTTGTCGGCATAGACTTTCAGCCTCAGCGCCGCCTTAGCTTCACCCGTATACGCCTGATACAGTGCATCTTCCGTTTTACTACTCATCTTCTAAAAACCTCACTCAGGTGAAAATTCGTCCTTACCCGCCCCACATATGGGACATACCCAATCATCGGGAAGTTTTTTAAATGGAACGCCAGGGGGGATATTACCATCGGGATCTCCTACAGCAGGATCATACACATAGCCGCAAATACCACATACGTACTTTTCCATATCTCCATCACCTTTCTATTGAAATTTTAGGCACAATAAAATAAACCTCACCTTAAAACAGTGTAAAGAATTTGCTAAATAATCGCAAAGATAGCGCAGAGGATGGATTTTTATTTTCGTTAATGAAAAAATATGGCGTTAACATTTATTGACAAGAAGGTTGTGTTGTATTATAAGGCGCAACCTGAATCAACTTTTTCATATCTGCTTTGGAGGGATTTGGCAAGATTTTTTCTCATGGAAAAGTCGAAGACGACGGTTGACTTTCGAAAGATTGTATATTATTAAAAAATATATAAACCGAACACTCCCCAGTAGCTCAGTCGGTAGAGCAGATGGCTGTAAGAGAAAGAGTGCAGCTTCCGTAGGAAACTGCGGTCGAAAAATCGGGTGAATTCAGGAAAGCCTAAGTCTCCTAAGTGATATGGTAATCCTGAGCGAAGTCTGCCGAAGGGGGACCAAAGTAGGCAGGAACGTGCAGAGACTAGAGGATGAGGACCCCTCCCAATAAACCTCATAGCGCCCGACACCCTAACGTAAAGCCGAGGGTGATGAGATAGTCCAGGTCTGATAGAAATGTCGGGTTACCTGTAACCATCGGGTCCGTGGTTCGAGTCCGCGCTGGGGAGCCAAAATCAACTAGGCCTGGCTGTATGTCGGGCCTTTATTATTTTGATTTCTGGCTATCGCATAAAACTATACTTCAAAATCCGATAGGCAAATTTTGCCGGGTACAGATTGGAAAGACACACATTTTTTCCAGTGGTTTTATAGTATAATAATCATCTCCAAATTCAAGTCGGAAAACCATTTAAAAATCAGTATATTAGCCACGACGTCTGGATGAGTGTATCTGGCATACGGTTTGCTTCTTCCAAATGCTGAAGAAAAGCAGAAAAACATGCATAGAGATTGCCTTTTAACCACATTTTTAAATATGGGAGCTTACCATGATAGTATCTGGAATAAATTCCAACACCAATGTTTACCAGGCAAATACCCAGCATACGAAATTCCGACAAATAAAAGATAACTTTCAGCAGCTTGACCAAGCCCTGCAAGCCGGCAACTTGAACGGCGCCCAACAGGCATTTGCGGCATTGCAGCAATTGATGCCCGATTTATCACTCGACAATAAAATACAAAACGGTCAGACAAGCATTGGTCATGGTCTATTTAAAACAGATTTCAATGCGATCGGACTGGCACTAAAATCAGGCGATCTGACGGGTGCAAAGGCTGCTTTTGCAAAACTGCAACAGGATATTCAGTCAGTTCATAAAGGCCGTCATAGCCATAACAATCATCCCAATGTGGGTGGCTCTCAGAATTCCATACCCGTTTCTAATGGTAGTTCAAGCTTGACCAATATAAGTAGCGGTAACTCTCGATCTACCGGCAATAACATTAATCTAACCGCATGATATAGAGGAAAGCGACCTGAAGGTGGACTTCTGAAATTATATTTCATGTGCACAATGGCGCACTACTTGTAAACATCAAGCAGTAAGGACTATTCAAAATAGGGACAGGAATGCATATCCTGTCTCTGCAATTTTTCAGCAAGGTGAATTATGGACGTTAAACCGCCAAACGCTCAAATTCCCATCAATGTCCCTGCTACATATCAACGAACTGCCCAAATACTGCAACGCGCTTACCTCCAAACCAAGCCGGTATCTCCTGACGATATTATCGATTGCGTTGAAATACAGACGGGTAAACCTTCACCGGCAAACACGCACATAATTAAATATAAACCTTTAAATACACCCCTAATGAAAGACAAAGGGTCATTCATAGATATATGGATATGACGCCAGCTTACCTTAATCAATCTTTCCTAGGGCAAAATGAATCAGGCCAGTCATGCTTATTCCTTCCCTTCATTCATGAATTCATCAAGAAATGCCGATAAAGGAACTGAAGGAGAACTAATAAGTTGACTTTTGAATGTGCTACTTAAAAAAATTACAGATTGTGTTTGCCAAAATCAAATTTTTGTGATTTAAGTCACGCGAATACGCGTGGCACTCTGTTATACTGACAACACTTTAATTAATCTATATATATTAGGAGTTGAGGATGAAGCGTATTTTATTTGTTCTGATTCTTGGATTTCTTTTCCTCGCCACGGTTCAACCGGCTTTTTCTCTCTCCCCAAAAGTCATTCGCGCTAAGGCCTGTATCATTATAAATGATGATGACTCGATCCTCTACGCAAGGAACCCCTCGGCAAAGCTCCCACCCGCCAGTACAGTAAAACTTGTGACCGCCATGGTCGCCCTTGATTATCTTGATCCATCAATGGAGGTTACCGTGACCAGGTATACCGCCACGCCCCGTTCTATCAAACCGAGGCTTATAGCTGGAGATAAACTGTCCATCTCTGATCTACTCCATCTTGTCCTTATGAAATCCATTAATTCCGCTGCCGTAGCTTTAGCCGAAACTACCTCAGGTTCCGAAGATGCATTTGTAGAATTGATGAACCAGAAGGCGCGGGATATCGGGGCAAATGATACTCATTTCGAAAACGCTTCAGGGCTGCCCAAAGGCAGGCAATATACGACGGCCCGTGATCTTACGATCATTCTGAAACAAGCCCTCACCTACCCCCTGATTAAAGAAATCATTGGTAAAAAAGAAGCCGTGATCACTACAACTGCGGGAAGAGAATTATACATGGAGAACACCGATGCACTGCTCTGGTACAGAAGCAATATGGTAGGCGGCAAGACCGGATTTACAAGAAGCGCAAGGCACTGCTTCGTGGGCGCGATGTATACCGAGAAGGGCCTCATTTATACTGCCGTTCTCGGCGCCCCGTCACGAAGCCGTTTATGGAGGGGTACTTTGCTGTTGGCTGATATGAGCGCCAATCCTGATCAGTTAAGCACTATAAGCACAATTGATGAACAACCTACGATTAAAAAGAAAAGACACCACAAACAACGGCAGACAAAAAAGAGCACAAAACGTATAGAAGCATAGAATCTTGTATCATCTTTACAAGTACAGTCCTGAAAAATACCATTCTTGCCCCTTGTATCAATTCTCCCAAATTGAGCATTTCATAAAACATGTAATCATCTTTTCCTATCTGTCTTTCCAATCGAAATAATCGTATTGGATTTCTTTGTGATCATGCTATAATAAATCTAGATCTTTGCCATAAATTATAAGGTCTATTTTAAAGAGATTTATCATTAATCAAAAGTTTTTTTTCATTGGCCGAAATTACATAGGATAGTCAAATTAACAAAATGGCAATTTCTCCAAGTTCTCAAAATATGAGGTAGTGTTGAATATTCTCATTGTCGATGATGAGCTGAATATTCGAAAGACCCTTTCAATTTGTCTGGAAACGGAAGGGCACAGCGTCATCTCTGTCAGTAATTATCAGGATGCCCTTTCCGAAAATGTCCGTCGGTCCTTTGACGTGGCTTTTGTTGATCTTCGTCTCGGGTTGGATAGCGGTCTTGACCTCATTCCTGCACTCCTTGCAGGATCACCCTGGCTCAAGATAGTAGTAATCACGGCTTATGCATCGATTGACACAGCCGTGGAGGCAATAAAGCGGGGTGCTACCGATTACATCCCGAAGCCTTTCACACCTGCCCAGGTGAAACTGGTCGTTCAAAAGGTCGCGGAGGTCCGTTCACTGGAACAGCGAGTTGATGCCCTCCAGTCAGATTTGAACCGCATCAATCCCGAAGTG
>DASPQI010000249.1:0-3833 GCA_035625045.1 Syntrophales bacterium
CTCGCGAGCAGGCCACCCATAAGGATATTCCGGGCTTCGAACCGGTACCAAGGGCCGCTGAACATGCGCCGGCGCCCAAGATCGCGATCATCGACTCGCCCGTTGCACCTGGGCCGGGTCTCTCCCTTGGCGTCTACTGCACCCAGTGCGGGAACCGGGTGCCGGACGGCTCCAAGTTCTGCAACCAATGCGGTACGAGAGTCATCGTTCCGGGTGGCGTGCCTCCGGCACCGGTTCCTATAAAACCGGCAGGAAAGCGGTTTATTTCCGGGCAACCGAAAAGTAAAAAGAAGGTCTTTATCGCTGTCGGGATAATCGTGATCGTCCTCATCATTGTTCTGGTGCGCGTATTCGTGTTTCCAAATCTTGGGAGCGGCACTGCGAGCGCAAAGGGGGCCAGCCCGGCCGGCATACCGGTGACGAGGGCGCCGGCTCCTGCTCAGACTACAGCATTTCCTCAGACTACAACATCGTCTCGCGTTGTTGTCGTTACCGAACCTCCAACCATCGGTATCGCACATGCTCCGGTAATCAACGGCGATACCGGTACCGCTACTGGACCGTCCACGATGGCAATACATATAAATCAGACCTCTAAATAGTATTCCCTAGCGTAATATGTCGGTTTCATTATGCCGGTGGACCCGCAGGAATCGATTACGGTCCATGTATTCTTCTCAGCTCTGTCATAGAACATTTTTATATGCCGGTTCAAGAGACGGGTGAGTGAACGCACTCCTTCCTTGCTCATCACATCGTTCAGGAACCCTGTGATGAGCTGCTGCATTCCCTTCTCGTTATCGGGAAGGTAATTGAGGACTCTGTCTCTTAGATTCACTGCCCGGTACTCTCCTTGTTGCAATCTGATGATGGATACGGGCATCTTCACATTTTACAGCACGTCGGGCATGCTATCGAGGTTTATCGAACAGTCCTCACTTTCCAATGTTAAATTTGGATTATAATAGGGATCTCCCTTATCAATCACTGCCCCCCACCGTTCCCGAATTAACCATGCTTCCTGGAAAAATCTTACCTGCTTCTCAGATGTGGTTTCATAACCCCGGCTTATTGATTCATGATGGTATAATTTTGCGTAGGGGGTATAGACAATCAGATAGCCTCGTTGTTTGACCTTCAAGCATAAATCGACATCATTGAATGCAATCGCAAAATCTTCACTAAATCCTCCAACCTCCAAAAAGACATCCTTCCGCATCATCAGACATGCCGCGGTCACTGCACTGTAATTCCCAATTATCTGAGCTCTGAGAAAATTACCCGTATACTTATCCGGTAAATATTTATGGGAATGTCCTGCGACACTTTTTTGACCTAGGATACCTCTTAAACCTAATATCACCCCGGCATGCTGGATCGAATTATTGGGGTAGAGCAGTTTTGCACCCACAGCTCCAACACCAGTTCGCTGCGCATGCTCTAGCATTGCCGAGAGCCATTCATGAGAGATCACTTCGGTATCATTGTTTAAAAATAGGACATATGGAGAGTCAACGTTGGCAACTGCATAGTTATTTATTGCGGAAAAATTGAATGGTTTGTCGAAGTGTAAAACCTTTATCCTGGGATTAGATTCCATCGTCATATAATATCGGAATGTTCTGGCATCCCTACTTTGATTGTCGACAATGACAATTTCATAATTTTTGTACTCAGTTTTGTCCAGAATGGACTGAATACATCGTTGTAAAATCTCCACTTTGTCTTTTGTCGGGATAACGATTGTTATCTTCGGATTATCCTGGATGGTATAACGGATCCGGTAGGTGCTGAGGAATGCTCCATCCACCACTTCACCTTGTATCCCTCTCCGTGTCAAGGCATCAGTTAATGCTTTTTTTGCCGAAATAAGTGCATAAGGTTTTGTCAATGACTTGTTGGCGGCAGAACTGCCGATGGTTCTCCAATGATAGAGGATTTTGGGGATATGAACAATCGTTGAGGGGGGAACTTTTTCCGTGCATCGTAAGAAGAGATCATAATCCTGTGATCCCTCATATCCTTCGCGAAACCCCTCTATTGAATCGATCAATGTTTTCCGGATAACAGAAAAGTGGCAGAGATAGTTCTGGGAGAGAAACAGATCCGGTGACCAGTCTGGTTTAAAAAAAGGATCTTTCCGATTTCCTTTTCGATCAATTTTATCTTCATCGGAATAGATAAAATGAAGGCTCTGGTTCTGGTTAAGCCGGGATGATACTTCATAGAGCGCAAATGGTGCCAGTTCATCATCATGATCAAGAAATCCGATGAATTCTCCCGTCGCAAGAGAAAGTGCTTCATTCGAATTTTCCGCGATCCCTTTATTTTCTGCTAAGAATTTTACTTTGATACGAGGGTCCTGTTGTGCATATTCCTTTAAAATTTGCCCGATATGCTGGTTTGTTGACCCTCCATCCACAATACAGAGCTCCCAGTTATCATAGACCTGGTTGATCACCGATTCAACAGCGAGACAGAGCCATTTTTTATCCACGTTCCATACCGGAGTAATAATGCTGATCTTCGGACGATAAGAAAAATCCCGAGAGATCATCTCCAGTTGGTCTAATGCATCTGCTACAGGTTCATTCTTTTTCATCCACTTCTGATAATCATTCAATTTATTATGAAGATGAAAATGCCGGATAAACGATTGATGGAAGGCTTTCATTCCATCACGGATGAGGATCTGTCCCTCGGCCCTTCCGACGTCATAAAATCTTCGTCTCCTCGTATTCGGGGGGAGGAGATGTTCAACAACTTTCGTATGAAACTTCATCGTAAGCTGCCAGACAATACTATTTTCAATACGAGAAATCACCTGTTCCAGCGTTTGTATACGAGCCAGTTGTTCCTGTATCTGATAATCCTTTACGGCCCCTTCCCGGGTCAGTGCCAGTGCTTTTGCGGTTATTTCATGCATCTGCTGGTTCAATTTGCCAAGGTTTTCTTCCAGGCGATCGAACTGAACTGACATTTTTTCAAATCGTTGATCTAGAGAGAGGTTAGATATGGCCTGGCGGAGTGAGGTGATGTTGTCGGTCAGCTCTCCTATCAGCTCATCTTCAGATGCCACAATCAGTTCAAGTTCTTCAGAGGTGAGATCCTTCAGGTTCTTTTCCTGTTCTGTTGACTTTGCTTCAGAGGGGAGCTGCAATTTTTGCCGATAATTCTGGAACGCATCAAAAAATAGTTTATTCATATCGGTTTCTCCAATAGCTGGCTGTATTATCCTTTCTGATGGATATGCGGTGAATACATATCGGCATACCCTCGACTCCGGCAATGACCGGATAAATTTTAACAATTCCCGGGGTATTTTTGGGGTTTCAACCTTTAACTCCGTTGTCCCCATATCCAAATGTATTCTATGGAGATCCCTGATCTGATAGCCACATTCTGTGAAAATTGCATACATATTCTTTAACCCGAAAAAATGAAGATGTGCTTCATCAAGGAATTCCATCGGGGTAGAATGAAAATCTCCGCTGAGAAGATGAAGAATGACATCTCCCTGAAAAAAATTGGGGAGCGATACAACAAGATACCCATCGGGTTTCAGAAATTTTCGCAGTCTTTTCAGAAGTAGTCCCGGATTTTTCAGGTGTTCCAGTACATCTTCGCATAAAATGACATCAAATGATGCAACTTTTAGACTCTCATCCAGGTTCAGCAGCTCAATATCTGCAATAATCATGCGGTCACAGTATTGCCGCGCCATTGAACCGGCCTCTTTTTCAATCTCGATTCCGGTGACCTGGTTTTTTCGCTCTTTCAATATTTTGCTGGTAGAGCCGGTTGAAGTTCCAATTTCCAGGACAGTTTTGTTG
>DASPQI010000250.1:0-15297 GCA_035625045.1 Syntrophales bacterium
AGACTGTATCTTCATTACAACCGCAGATGATGCCATCGAATCAGTCTGCAAGGAAATATCAAACGCAGGAAGTATAAAACCCGGTAATAAGGTCATACACATGAGTGGCGCGGGAGGTCTTAACCTTCTTGACTCCGCACACAAAGCCGGTGCAAACATAGCAAGCATACACCCACTCCAATCATTTGCCGACGTAGAAGGTGCTATTCAGAACATTCCCGGCAGCACTTTCGGAATTACAGCAGAAGATGAAATCAGGGAATGGTCGGTCCAATTGGTAAAGGATCTGCGTGGTGTTCCCTTTTTCATTTCCGATGCCGATAAACCTCTTTACCATGCTGCAGCCTGTATAGCCTCAAACTATTTGACGACCCTTATCCATATGGTTGAAGAGATTTACCAATCACTTGGTCTGAATCCTGAGGATGCCATCCGTGCCATATGGCCTCTTGTTAAAGGTACCATGAAGAATATCGAAGCGAATGGAACGGTACAGGCTCTTACAGGACCAGTTGCGCGTGGTGATATAGGCACAATAAATAGTCACATATATGCTTTACGCAACAAGTTACCGGCCTTGTCACCGGCATATAGTATTCTTGGTATTCTGACTGCAGACATTGGCTTAAAGAAAAAAACGTTGTCTCCCCACAATGCAGAGCGCATTAAAAAACTACTTGAAGGAGGTTCGGAACATGAGTAAACAGGCCGGTATGAATAAGATTACTACTGCTGTAATTCGTGACATGAAAAGAAAAGGTGAAAAAATATCCATGTTGACGGCTTATGATTATCCTACGGCTCAGATCGTGGATGAAGCTGGTGTTGATATTATCCTTATCGGAGATTCTCTGGGCATGGTTGTCTTGGGCTATGACAGTACCCTTCCTGTTACTATGGAAGATATGATTCACCATACAAAGGCAGTGTCACGCGCAGTAAAACATGCTATGGTCGTCGCGGATATGCCGTTTATGTCATACCAGGTTTCCGTGGAGGACGCACTTTATAACGCCGGACGCTTTCTACAGGAAGCAGGCGCACACGGCGTAAAACTTGAAGGAGGCAGAGAGGTGGCCGAGGTCACAAAAAGAATAACAGCTGCAGGGATTCCTGTAATGGCACATCTCGGACTCACACCCCAATCTGTCCATCAGTTTGGCGGATACAAGGTACAGGGAAAAGAAGAAAGAGCTGCGAAAAGAATCCTAGAGGATGCCAAGATACTCGAAGAAGCCGGAGCCTTCTCTCTGGTTTTAGAATGTATACCTGCAGCACTGGCAAAAGAAGTTACACAATCAATTTCGATAGCCACAATTGGTATCGGCGCCGGTGTTGATTGTGACGGACAGGTACTAGTTCTTCATGATATGTTGGGGATGTTTGAAAAATTTATACCTAAATTTGTCAAGACTTATGCAGCCCTGAATATCCAGATGAAGGAAGCTGTCAATCAATATATTGACGAAGTCAAAAAGGGGGGGTTCCCGGAAAAGAAACACTCATTCTAGTACCGGATTGTTTTATATATAAAATCAATTCTGGTATACGGTGATCTTAGCCTTATCCCTTAATTTTTTTACCATAGCATCGAAAGCTTCCTGCTGCTTCTGTTGAACGAGAAAGGCTGAAATATTTCCTTTCATCTTTTCATCAAGGGCAAGTATTTTAGAAGTATTCCGTTCTAATACCTGTATTATGTGGTAGCCGAAATCTGTCTCAACAACGGGACCTATGGTGTTTATTTCCTGCGAAAAGGCAGCATCTTCAAACGGCTTTACCATATCACCGCGTGTAAATACGCCTAAATCACCGCCATTTTGCTTGCTTGGACAATCGGAGTATTTCGTTGCTAATTCAGCAAAATTTGCCCCCACGAGTAATTGCTTTCGCAGGTCCTCAGCCTTTGCCTTTTTTTCCGCTTTTATCTTATCGTCATCCCCCGCTGCTTTTGCTACCAGAATATGCCGAACATGAACAGACTCAGGCATCATGAACTTGTCCTTATTCTTTTTATAAAATTTGTCTATTTCTTTATCCGTTGGTTTTATTTTGCCCGATGTCTGTGACAGAACCATCTTATTGACTTTAATTCCAAAGCGAATTTCTTCTTGCATTTTTTCCTTGCTCATATTGTTCTTCGACATAAAATCCTCAATTGTCATACCTTGAGGAAGGCCACTCTTTAGTCGATTTATGGCATCCGTAACCTCACTGTCGCTCACGCTTACATTAAGCCTGTTCACTTCATTTGTTAACAGTGTTCTTACCGTAAAGTCATTAATAATCTGTTTTCGGATATTTTCAGTCACTTGTTTAATTTTGTCAGCAGGAACCTGCTGCTTGATTGCTGACATTTTTTTCTTTACTTCAGCTTTTAGTTGATCCTTCGTCAATTTTGTGCCGTCAACATCCACGATGACGCCGGATGTTCCCAAGGAAGTCTCTGATGGAGTGGCCGTCGGAGAAGCGGTTTGTGCTAAAGGGGTTTGTTCTGACTGCTGACTATCCGGCTTCTTAAGTTCAGTTTGCATGCCCCCGATCTTTTCTTCTTTTGATCCACAGCCGCCAAAGGTGAGCATGATCAAACACAAGGTGATAATAAAGGTCCGGATATGTCTTCGTCCTGCCATCTTCGATCCTCCACATTTTGATAATGCTATTTTCATTTAAATCCTCCAATTCAACCCTTTACACCGCAATCGCTTATGTAGTCAAATGACATGTTGTAAAGAAAATAATGTCAATTATGTTACATTTTTAATTATATAAATGCACGATTTATTTTATCAGACGTTCAACTATTTCTTTAATTGAGTTGTAATCATCACCGTTTATCCATTTAATTTCAATTCCCCGTTTCTCCATACGCCTGAACCATGTTTCCTGCTTCTTGGCAAATTGATGGATTCTCGTGTTGAGTTTTTGAAACATGTCATTGTAATTTAGCTTGCCCTGAAGATAGAAACCGACATAACGATATTCGAGACCAAAGAAATCGAGCTTATCCCATGCGATCCCGGACTCCTTAAGTTTTTTTACCTCCTCGATCATGCCAGCGCGCAGTCTGTTCTCCAAGCGGCTTGTAATCCTCTGGCGTAGGATCGAGCGCTCCCAGCGGACGCCAATGATCAGCGGAGTTATTACAGGTAATTTGTTTTTATTCTCGCGATAATGCAATTTTGTAAACTCTCTGATTTCTATGGCGCGTATTAGACGTTTCCTATCCAACAAATCTGTCGTGTTATGAACCGTGTGATCAAGCAGGAGAAGTCGTCTTGTCAAGGCCTGCATGTCCTCTTTTTCAAGTTCCTGCCTGAGAACATAGTTTTCCGGGACTTCCGTCATCCGGTAGCCCGTAATCACAGATTCTATATAGAGTCCCGTACCCCCCACCATGACCGGTATAACACCCCGTGAGCAAATCTCAAAAAAGCATCTGAAGAATCTCCGCTGGTACTCAAAGACATTGAATTCATAGTCAGGATCAACAATATCTATGAGATGGTACGGAATAGCCTCTCCATCAACAATATAGTCTTTCAGGTCTTTGCCGGTTCCTTTATCCATGCCCCGGTAAACCTGCCGTGAGTCCGCCGATATGATCTCAGATCCCATTTCTTTAGTCAAACGGGCTGCTAGTCTGGTTTTACCCGAAGCCGTAGGCCCTAAAATGACTATCAAATTATATTGCGTCCCTTGCATATTTTTTTACGGAAATGTTCTTGAAATTCACCTTTAATCCGTGTAAACAAAACACGTTTTTGATTTCTTTTATTAATTATACAAATATCAGCTTGCAATGAAAAATAACAGTCTCGATTTAGGCACAGGGCCTATCCTTCCCCTCCTGCTGAAAATGAGCTGGCCGTCAACTACTGCTATGTTCGCGATGGCCCTTTACAATCTCATCGACACATTCTGGCTCACACGGTTCAGCTCGGAGGCCCTGGCCGCCCTGACAATCTGCTTCCCTATACAGATGGCGCTGGGGGCAATCGGCGTCGGAACGGGCGTCGGTGCAGGTTCCTTCGCCGCCCGCATGTTCGGCGCGAGAAAAAATCTTAAAGCCAGCCAGACTGCCGGTCAGGTCATCCTCCTTTCTGCGCTGTTAGGCATTCTCATCATCGTTTTAACTCTTACATATCACGATATCATTTTGAGAATTTTCGGTGCAACCGGAGATATTATACCTCTGTCCAGACAATATCTCGTTACCGTCGTATTCGGTTCTCCTTTTCTGCTTTTTACGATGATGACAAATAATCTCCTCCGCGCCGAGGGCAAACCGAACGCATCCATGTATGTAATATTAACCATGGCAGCCGCAGGCATGATACTTGATCCCATTCTTATCTTTGGATGGGGTCCCATACCGCGGTTGGGTATTTTGGGTGCAGCCCTGTCCGCCATCATCTCCTATTCCATCGCAGGGTTCTTTTCTCTTTATTACCTTCACCTCCGGTCATCGAAATACGATTTGCATTGGCGGCACCTGATCCCGAACCCTTCGATCATACTGCATATTTATCAAACGGGTCTCCCATCCGTCATCATAAACATCAATTTCAGTCTTGTCCTGATCGTCTATAACCATGTGTTAGGATACTACGGAACCCTCGCCATTGCAGCACTGGGACTCTGTTTCCGAATTAATCAGATTGTCGTCATGGTTTTGTTCGGTATAGGACACGGCGTGATGCCTATGGTGGGCTTCAATGAAGGAGCAAGACTCTATGGGCGACTCACGGAGACGGTGAATGTGGGTGTAAAATTGTCAGTTATATTTTCCATCTCAGTCTTTCTCATTTATGAGCTATTCGCTCACCACCTCCTCATGCTCTTTACGAATGATGCTGATCTGTTGTCAATTTCCGTACCGGCAGTGAGAATCTTCGTTACCATGCTCCTGCTGATCGGTCCGAACCTGGTATGGATAAACATGTTCATCGGTCTCGGGAAGGGACTAACGTCAATGTATTTACTGATGACCCGGGATTTATTCTTACTCATACCAATGCTCTTTATACTGCCCGCATGGTTTGGATTGAACGGTGTATGGATGGCACAGCCTCTCTCCAACCTCTTCGCATTCTTTATAATCTTCTATTGGAAGACAAAGGAGTTCGCCATCATTTCGAAAAAGAAATAGCGAATTGTGAATTAAACCCTCAAGCGAATATTGATAATATCTTCTGTATACGTGATACCTATAAATCTTGCTGTTCACTGCACCGATAGATCGCTTTCGAAATTTGTGCAGCGTATTTTACACCCCTCCATGTGACAAGCCACGAAGTGATCGTCACCACGGTCTTTCAACTCTGGTTCGTCTTCATAGCACATTTCAACTTTGACAGGACAGCGTGGATGAAATGGGCACCCTTTTGTAGTATCCATTGTGCCGGCAATCTCGACATTCTGCATGGGCCGCTGCTTTTTCCTTTTTGGATCAGGTATCGGCACCGCTGAGAGAAGTTCCATGGTATAAGGATGAAGAGGATTTTCATATAGCTCACGGTTTTTTGCAAGTTCGACTATCCTACCAAAATGCATCACTGCAATCCTATCGCTGATATGCCTCACTACGCTGAGATCATGTGAGATAAAAAGGTAGGTTAAACTAAACTCTTTCTGGAGTTCCTTAAGGAGGTTCAATATCTGCGCCTGAATGGAAACATCAAGGGCTGAGACAGGTTCATCAGCGACAATTAATTTTGGCCTGAGGACAAGGGCCCTTGCGATGCCGATGCGCTGCCTCTGGCCCCCGCTGAACTCATGCGGGTATCGATCCTTCTGCTCCCTCGTTAGCCCGACAATGTCCATCATCCTGGCAATTTCATCCTCTCTTTCTTTTTTGTCAAACTTTATTTTGTTTACAAGAAGCGGTTCCCCAATGGTATTGCCCGCCGTTCTTCTTGGATTTAGGGACGCATATGGATCTTGAAAAATAATCTGGACTTTTTTTCGATAATCCTTCAGATGAACTCCCGAGAAATTGAAGATATTTTCTTCTTCAAAAAATATCTGCCCTTCCGTGGGCTCCTCAAGTCTCAAGATCAGACGCCCTAGGGTAGACTTGCCGCAACCGCTCTCACCCACCAGCCCCAGCGTTTCCCCTTTGAATATCCTGAGAGAAACTCCGTCAACAGCCTTTGTTATGTTTTGATTCCCCGACAAAAATCCCGCTTTTACAGTGAAGTACTTTTTCAATTCACGGATATCGATTAGTGTTAATTTCATAATAAGGGGTTGGTTCGATAGATCCTTGTTCACTTGTAAAGCCAGCAGTGCACCCTATGTCCGGGAGAATTTTCTTTCAACTCCGGCTCATTCTCCCGGCAGATATCCATTGCATTGGGACACCTGTCCTGAAAAGTGCATCCGTTCGGCAGATTGTAAAGACTAGGAACAACTCCGGATATGGCCTTCAGGCTTCCGTCCTGTCCCGGAATATCGTCTATCCTGGGTATTGACTCCATTAGTCCCCTTGTGTAGGGATGGAGCGGCGTGGAGAAGAGCTCAGTAACTGGAGCATATTCAACAATCTGCCCCGTATACATGATAGCCACATGCTGCGAGGCCTCCGCGATTACGCCCAGATCATGGGTAATCAGAATGACGGACGTTCCAGAATCTCGTTTCAGCCTGTTTATGAGGTCCAGTATTTGTGCCTGGATTGTTACATCCAGCGCCGTTGTAGGCTCATCGGCAAGCATAAGCCTTGGACCACAGCAGAGAGCCATGGCAATCATTACCCTCTGGCGCATGCCTCCGCTCATCTGATGCGGATAATTGAGGATAATTTTCTCAGGCGAGGGCATGCCTACAAGCCGCAGCATTTCAATAGCCCTATTCATGGCCTCCTTGCGTCCGAGAGCCTGATGCAATTTGATAGATTCACTAACCTGCTCTCCTATCCGCAAGACAGGGTTTAGTGAAGTCATGGGCTCCTGAAAGATCATGGAAATATCCTTGCCGCGAATATTGCGCATCTTTTCATCATTCAGACTTAGGAGATCGACTCCGTCAAAGAAGATATTACCGGAAGCGATTCTGCCGGGCGGGCTTGGTACCAGGCGCATTAAGGAAATAGCCAGTACGGTCTTTCCGCATCCTGATTCACCTACGATACCAAGAGTATCTCCTTCATCGACAACAATATCCACTCTGTCCACGGCCTTTACGGTGCCGTATTCCGTTTCAAAATGGGTGCTGAGGTTTCTGACTTCAAGAAGTTTAGCCATAGGCCGTCAATTTTTACCTCTTTTCTGCCAGTCTTTCAGGAACTGAACCAGCAGGCGAACACCTACACCTGATGCCCCTTTGGGGATATAGGGCTTATCCTTTGCCAGCCATGCGGGACCGGCTATATCCAAATGCACCCAGGGATAATTGCCTACAAATTTGCTTAGAAATGCAGCGGCCGTGATTGCCCCGCCGGCTCTCCCGCCTGTATTTTTGTAATCCGCTACATCGCTCTTTATCAATTCATGATAATCTTCCCACAGAGGCAGTTCCCAGACCCTTTCACCAGTTGTATCCGCCGCATTTCTGATCTTCTGTTTCAATGTATCATCCGTCCCCATCATACCTATGACGTTATCTCCAAGGGCAATAACGCACGCGCCCGTCAATGTAGCCACATCGACGATAGCCGCCGGTTTAAGCCTTCCCGCATATGTGAGTGCATCAGCGAGGGTTAACCTCCCTTCCGCATCCGTACTGATAATTTCAATAGTCTGGCCCGATAATGATTTCAAGACGTCACCCGGTTTATAGGCCCTTCCACTGGGAAGATTTTCTGTGGCCGGTATCAGGACCACGACATTTACCTTCAGATGCAGGTCGGCTGCCGCCATGACAGCGCCCAACACTGCGGCTCCGCCCGCCATGTCGGATTTCATTTCATCCATCTTTTCCGCCTGTTTCAGGGAAATACCACCGCTGTCGAATGTTATTGCCTTACCCACTAGAGCTATAACCGGATCATCTTTATCCCCGCCGTTGTATTTCAACACGATAAATCTGGCCGGTTCATTACTCCCCTGCGCAACACCGAGAAGTGCATTCATCCCGTTTTTCTTCATCCATGCCTCATCGAACACCTTCAATATAACATTTTTTCTTTTGGCCACTTTTTGGGCTTCTTCAGCCATAACTGTCGGCGTCATACTGTTCCCAGGAGTAGAAACCATGTCTCTCGTAAAATACACGGCATTGGAAATAATCTCCGCTGCTTTCGCTGAGGATCTTACTGTTATGTAGGATTCATAATCTTCTTCCATGATGGTGAATTCTTTAACCTCCCTGATCTTATCTCTTTCTACAGTTTTGAAGGGCGTAAATTGATAAAGGCCGAGCGACACGCCTTCTACGACGGCCTGGGCTGTCTGATCTATGGGCTGATTAATAGATATAAAATCGAGAGAGGTGGAAAATTCTTTCAGTTTCAGCGCCCTCGCCTGCCTTGCTGCCGCAGCATAAGCACCCCTCAATTTTTCCAGTGTGAAATCTGCTTTTTTGCCGGCGCCTGTCATAATGATACGTTTTGCCGGTATAGATCCTCTTGTATATGATAACGATACCTGAAGGTGCTTACCTTCAAAATCACCTCCGGCGATTATCTCTTTAATAAGTCCGCCACTTTTTTTATCCAGCAGTTTTGCCTTCCCCTGCAGTTTCTTTATATCCTCAAAATGCGGCACAACTACCGCCTCAGATTTAAACTCTGCAATATTTCCTTTTTTGACAATAACTTTCATTACCCCTCCAAACCATTCCTTATAAAATGATTTAAATACACGGACAAACGAGACGCCGCTGCCTCTTGAGGGTTAATATTCTCAACCCGATCAAGAGTCTCGACCTTCAGTCTTATTTTATCACACCGCTCCTTTTATACGGGAAACAATAACCCGGGCGGCTATTACACCGCTTGCAGATGCCTGCAGTAATCCTCTCGTCACCCCAGCGCCGTCCCCTATAGTAAAAAGATTCTTCACCTTTGTTTCCATTTCCGGTGACACTTCGATGCGATTCGAATAAAACTTTACCTCTACGCCGTAAAGGAGGGTGTGGCGGGAAAAAACTCCGGGGGCAAGCTTATCAAGGGCCTCAAGCATTTCGATAATGCTCTGCATGTGACGATAAGGCAATACAAAACTGAGATCGCCTGGCGTAGCATTAAGGAGAGTCGGTCTCGTGAGGCAGTGGTCAATACGGTCCTTCGTCGATCTCCTGCCCGCTAGTAAATCACCCAATCTCTGAATGATCGCCCCGCCGCCCAAAAGGTTCGCAAGTCTGGCAATGTAGCGGCCATATGCGATGGGATCGCGGAAAGGTTCCGTAAAATTGCTGCTCACGAGAATAGCAAAGTTACTGTTATCACTTTTTCGTCTTGCATAGCTATGACCATTTACAGTTGTGATGTCTTCGTTTTCTTCCGTTACCACTTCCCCGTAAGGGTTCATGCAGAAGGTGCGGACTTTATCGTCAAAGGTTTTGGAATAGTAAATCAGCTTCGGTTCATAGGTCACGTCCGTAATCTTCTTGAGAATCGTAGCGGGTAACTCTACACGTACACCAATGTCCACGGGGCTGACCATTGTCCTCAGCCCAAGCGATTCGACCTCCCCTTTCATCCAGTTGGCCCCTACCCTTCCGGGTGCAGCAACGACAAATTTACTGTTTATGACTTCTCCGTTGGAAAGTTTCACACCTTTTATTTGTCCATCCTCTGCAAGCAATGATTGAACCTGACAGCACGTTCTAACTTCGACCTTTCCGTCAAGGGTTCTCCTCATATCGGTTAAAACGCGCTGACAGTTTTCCGTGCCTATATGACGAATAACTGTTGGTATGAATTCGAGACCTGCAAGACTTGCCTGATCAGCAATCTCTTCAACTGACATTGCCGAATCACCAAAAACCCGGTTTGGCGCCCCGTGTTTGACAAAGACTTCGTCTGTGTTCTTTAGAAGATGTATTAAGTCGCTTTTGTCGAGAAAATCAGAAAGGTATCCCCCCACTTCGGTAGATATATTGAGTTTTCCGTCACTGAAAGCACCAGCACCTCCCCACCCACAGAGAACATCTCTTGCGCTGTACCGTTCACGTTTCTCAAGTTCATTCCCTTTGTCAAAGAGGATTACCCCTCCGATACCATTTTCAACAAGGGTTAGTGCCGTAAATATCCCCGCTGGTCCACACCCGACTATAATTACATGGTAGTCCATGAATCTCCAAAACCGCCTTTTCTTTCTATTTTTTTAAATTCACAATCTCATATTTTCAGCCTTAAATCAAGTTTCCTGCAACTAATGACGTAATTGCCGACAAATCAGACTTTCATGGGATGCGGAATTAGTGTATATATAACTTACACGATATGTATCTTTCCAATACAACTCCAGTAATATTGCGATGTCGATGAATAAACACATATTGGTCACGGGACATCTGCCAGAAATTGTTATGACTGAACTGGAAAAAGTATTTATTGTGGACGCATACAATGAAGACAAGCCTTATGAGAGACAAAGGCTTCTTCACAGCATTAAAGACAAAGATGGGCTCATCTCAATGATAACTGACAATGTCGATGAGGAGGTACTTGACAGGGCATCTCGTTTAAAGATGATCGCCCATTTTGGCGTTGGCTATAACAATATTGATATTAAAGCCGCCACAACGCGTGGCATTGCCGTTTCCAATACCCCAGGCGTTCTTACGGATGCCACGGCCGAACTTGCCTTTGCATTAATTTTGGCTGTTGCCAGGAGACTAGTGGAATGTGACAGAGCGACAAGAGACGGGCGCTTCCGTTACTGGGCGCCGATGCTTTTTCTTGGTCGGGAAGTAACGGGTAAGACACTAGGCATTATCGGTCTTGGAGAAATCGGCAAGGCCGTTGCAAGAAGGGCTAAGGGATTCAAGATGCGCATCCTCTACAACAACCGTAATAGAATCAATGCGTCTGAGGAAAAAGAACTCACAGCGGAATTTGCAGATTTACAGAGACTGCTTGCAGAATCCGACTTCATTTCGCTCCATGTCCCTCTTACAAGTGAAACGAGGCACCTTATAGGCAAGGAAGAATTTTCTCTGATGAAACCTACGACTTACCTTATCAATACATCGCGGGGACCCGTGGTAGATGAGCAGGCCCTGCTTGAGTCACTCCAAAATGGAACAATTGGCGGGGCCGGACTGGATGTTTATGAAAATGAACCTAGCCTTACGCCTGGCTTAAAGGAACTTTCCAACATTGTTCTGCTTCCCCATATAGGAAGCGGCACTCTCGAAACACGCATCAAGATGGCTTCTATGGTGGCAGAAAATCTCATTGCGGGCCTAAGTGGTAGTAAACCTCCTAACATAGTCAATCCTGAAGTTCTACAGCACAGACGTCTTGTTAAATAGCAGGTTATTCTAATAGCCGTTTGATATTTTTAAGTCAGGTAAAACAGTATCAACACTATAAATAAAAAAGGAGGGTAGATCATGCCGACTTACATTACATTATGCAAATTGACGGACCAGGGGGCTCAGGATATCAAGAACGCCCCAAAGCGAATCAAAGCAGCGAGCAGGATGCTATCAAAGATGGGAGGGAAAATAACGGGATTCTATCTCACCATAGGAGACTATGACTACATAGCTATTGGCGAGGCCCCTAATGACGAAGTTGCGTGCACCTTTTTGCTCGGTCTGGGTGCCACAGGCATACTCAAGACGACTACATTAAAGGCATTTACTTTAGATGAGTTTGCAAAAATGGTTAAGAATCTACCTTAGCCTCAGCAGACACACAGTAATTGCAATCTTCCATGTGGGATGCCGTATTTTGCCGGTGAGCTAATCGCTATCTGATAAATAGTTAAGATGCGAATAGGTGCTCCGTCATCCGGGTCAGCATTTTCGCACCTTTGACCTCCGTCTCAAAGAGCGGTAGGATTGCCCTCACCCTGTCTCCGAAAATCTGCCAGATCTCAGCCATGTGCTCATCCTGCATCTGTACCCTATTGCGGACAAACTCTACCGCGTCCGTTCCTACTTGATCCTTTTGAATGACACCGTTGACAATTACACCGCCCACCGGGATTCCGAATTCATGAAACCAGTTGATGAACCTCGTAATAACTGCAATGGGAAGGCTCTCCGGCAATGTCACGAAGAAGAAGGCGGTAAGTTTATCGTCGGTGAGAAGTTCTTTCGCATGGCCCATCCTGTCTTTGAAATCCAGAAGGTAATCCATGAGGGGATCCTTTTCTTCCTTCTTGGAAAAGGAGAGCATTTCTCTCAGAGACTTTGCCTCTTCCCTGCTCTTGAGCATCTTCTCTACCCAGAGGGAGTAAACTTTAGACATCCCCAGAAGCCGTCGGGCATTGGCGGTGGGTGCTGTATCAAACACATAGAAATCATATTCGTCTTTAAACATAATCTCCATCATGTTTTCGAACATGGCGGACTCTTCAAATGCCGGATTCATAGTAGCTGATTCTATAAAATCTTCCGCCTTTGTCTTAATGTCCGCAAATTTTAGAAACCAGTTAATCTTCTCTCTCATTTCCCTTTTCGATCGTTCAATCGTATCCTTGGTATCGATCTCAAATGCATAGTATTTATCTTCGTCGCAGATACAGGCGATTTTACCGAAGACATCCTGCTCAAACAAATTGGAGAGGCTGTGTACGGGGTTCGTTGAGGCCAATAAGGTTCTTCTTCCCTGTTTCGCAGACCATAGGGCGGCTGCTCCAGCCATGACTGTCTTCCCAACACCACCCTTACCTCCGAAAAAGATATATTTTAATTTGGCATTATCCTCCAAATATTTCTTCATGCTGACTGTGATCTGATTCACTGAATGACTCCTTGTCCTACTTTTATTTTATATCCCCGAACATCGCCTTTGCCATTTTTTCAATCATCGACAACCCTGTCACATCCTGTTCCATTTCGGGTACGGTCGCCAATATCTGCCCGCTAAAAGTAGCATCTATCACTTTCAGATAATGTTCCTGCATTGTAAGACGATTTTTCAGGTATTCCGGAATTGATTTCGATTTCAAATTGGCAGGCAATACCCTGTTTATGATATAGCCGCTCAAAGGCACATCAAATTTAGCGAAAAGATCTGCCGCCTTGAGTGTATCTTTGATTACCATTTCCTCAGCCGTGAGAACAAAGAAAAAAGCCGTTTTTGCCTTATCCGTGAGAATACTGGACGATTTATTGATTCGATCTTTAATATACAAGAGCTCATTGAGAATGGCATCTTCATCGAGTGTTTTCTGCCGACGTATGACAGCAGCAACCTGGTCATATTCCCTCATCTGTTCCCGGAGCCTTGTAATCTTGTCTATCCAAGCATCATAAACAGAGGCCATGCTCAGATAGTAGAGTGCATGTCCGAGAGGTACCAGATCATAGATGTAATAATCATAGCCGCCTGCGACGACGATGTCGACGACCTCATCAAAAATCGCACTTTCTTCCATGGCCGGCTCCGCTGCGGCGGCCTGGATATAGTTTTCAATTTCGTCGGGGATTTTATCCATCCCATGCATATCGAGTATCTTCTGACGTATCTCCTGCTGGTATTCCTTTACACGACGGTCAGCATCAATCTCCTGCGCATAGAGGTTTGGCATGATCTCCGTAGGGCCTTTACCGAAAATGTTTACCTTGAAAATATCACTTAATGAAGCCTGAGGATCAACAGAAAATACGAGCACACGTTTGCCCTTTTTTGCTAGATAAAAGGCGGTAGCAGCCGAAAATGTCGTTTTGCCGAGGCCACCCTTACCGCCAAACATTATATAACGTCTATCAGGATACTGGTCGAATATCTTCTCTAATGAAATTGCGATCACCCCTTTCTTTCAGGCCCAAGCGTCCGTCAAATCCTTCTCCTTTAACATTCTTCTCTTCCATGTGGAAATCTGTGGAACCAAATATGGCAGAAGTCGTAACGAATAATAGGGTGGGAGTATCGGTACACCGAGCATATCCCCCACTGTAATTAAAATGAAGAGATGCTCCATACTTGCTTTAGTTTTCACGGCAAATCGTGCCGAGTCATGGGCGGCCGCGCCATATGCAAACTCTTTGATGGCCTTAAAAAATCCACCTTTTTTTTCTTCCGACATAAAATAATCCCCTCAAAAAATATTGATAGGGCTCGATTTTTGCGATTATGGAAGAATCTTGAATCGAGCCCTTATATAATTCTGCTATGCGGAAACAGGCTTTGCTTGCAGTCTCATGTTTCTATAACGTTTGAAAGCCTTAAAGCCTTCAACTCCCAGTATTAGTGCAGCTATTACCAGGAAGAACCCTACAACACCCATTAATGTATTTCCCACTAATGCCTCCCCGGTCACCGCTCCAGAGAACACCTTCACCAAGAGGTTATATGAAGTATAGAGGAGCGCTGCTATTGTGGTAACAAACATGAAGATCATGGGGTAAAAGGCCCATGCATATGGTTTCCCCTCAGACATCAGGTAAGCCGTTATCAGCATCAAAGCCAGCGATGCCGTCAACTGATTTGCCCCGCCGAAGAGCACCCAGAGATATTGCCACCATCCGGTTAGAACCACGGTGATACCGAGTATGCTGGCAACGATGGTTCCTATATGGGCATTCTTAAAAATAGGGCTGACATCGCCCAATAGCTCCGAAGTGGATATCCTCATAAACCTGATAACCAGCTGCATGATCGTAATGGCTAAAACTATCATCATCACGCTTCCATATGACCGTCCTATATCGGCCGGTATGCCTAATGCCCCTAAAAATTTTGATGTGCCCGCAGCAAATACCCCTGCTGGGCCTTTCACTATGGCGGCACCGTACTCGGCAGGTGAAGCGTAAATCGTTCCGGCTATGATCAAAGCGAATACTGCCAGCATCATTTCTACAAACATAACGCCGCCTCCAACAGGACGTGCATCGAGCTCATTTTCCAGTTGCCTGGCCGTACCTGAGCTGGACACGATGCTGTGCCACCCGGATATAGCTCCACAGGCTATGGTCACAAACATGATGGGCCAGAGCGGACCAATCTTTATCGAAAAGTCCGTATAAGCAGGAAGTGTAAAATCAGGATGGATTATAAATACGCCGATAATACCGAAGAGAAGCCCCAGAAAAACTATGTACGACGCGACATAATTTATGGGAAGTGCAAATCTCCAGATCGGCAGTACAGCAGCAAAGTAACAAAAGACAAAGGCTACAATAGCCCACACGGGGCGACTATTCGATAGTGTATCGCCGACTATCGTATTG